>NZ_JBEYXK010000030.1:32877-74287 GCF_040645035.1 Streptomyces sp. NPDC046876
GGGGGGGGGGCGCCGGGGGGGGGGCCGGGCGCCCCCCCGGGGCCGACGCCGTGCTCCGTGTGGCCGCCGGCCCGCGCCGGCACGGCCGGGTCACGGTCGGGCCCCGCCGGCCCGGGCCCGCACTGCGGCGCCCCCCGGTCGGCATCCCGCACCACCGCGGCCCCGTGGACCGCCGCCGCACCGTCGGGGCCCGCCTGGACCGCCACGGACGTAGGGGCTCCGGCAGCCCCGACCGAGCCGGACGCTCCCGCAGCGGACCCCGCCCCCGCGGCCGCGCACAGCAGCGCCAGCAGGGCGCCCGCCAGCAGGCACCACACACCGCGGCGGCGCGGGCTGCTCGGCATGGGCGGGACCTCTCGCGGAAAGGCGTCGGGGGACTCGTCCCGAAATGTTACGGGTCCGCCTGACAAATGCGTTCGCCACCCGGAGGGAGCAGGTGAGATCCTCGAGCAGGTATGTCTACTTCCTTCGCCGCCCTGCAGACGCTTCTCGGTGAGATCTCCCTCCGCGACGCGCACCGCCTCGGCCGCCGCCTCGAAGGCGCCCGCCGCATCCGCAAGCCAGAGGCCAAGCAGGCCGTGCTCGACGAGATCGCCGCGGAGGCCGAGAAGGCCGCCGCGCGGCTGGCCGCGCGTGCCTCGCGGATGCCCGAGGTCACGTATCCCGAGTCCCTGCCCGTCAGCCAGAAGAAGGACGAGATCGCCGAGGCGATACGCGACCACCAGGTCGTGATCGTCGCCGGTGAGACCGGTTCCGGCAAGACCACGCAGATCCCCAAGATCTGCATGGAGCTCGGCCGCGGCGTCCGCGGCATGATCGGGCACACCCAGCCCCGCCGGATCGCCGCCCGCACCGTCGCGGAGCGGATCGCCGAGGAGCTGAAGTCCGAGATCGGGCAGACCGTCGGCTGGAAGGTCCGCTTCACCGACCAGGTGGACCCGGACGCCACCTTCGTGAAGCTGATGACCGACGGCATCCTGCTCGCCGAGATCCAGACGGACCGCGAGCTGCGCGCCTACGACACGATCATCATCGACGAGGCGCACGAGCGGTCCCTGAACATCGACTTCCTGCTGGGCTACCTGTCCCAGCTGCTGCCGAAGCGCCCCGACCTCAAGGTCGTGATCACCTCGGCGACCATCGACCCGGAGCGCTTCTCCCGCCACTTCGGCGACGCCCCGATCGTCGAGGTCAGCGGCCGTACGTACCCGGTCGAGGTCCGTTACCGGCCCCTCCTGGAAGAGGACTCCGAGGAGAGCGACCGCGACCAGATCACCGCGATCTGCGACGCCGTCGACGAGCTCCAGGCCGAGGGGCCGGGCGACATCCTGGTCTTCCTCTCCGGCGAGCGCGAGATCCGCGACACCGCCGACGCGCTCATCAAGAAGAAGCTCCGCTTCACCGAGGTCCTGCCGCTGTACGCCCGCCTCTCGCACGCCGAGCAGCACCGCGTCTTCCAGCAGCACACCGGCCGCCGGATCGTCCTCGCCACGAACGTCGCCGAGACCTCGCTGACCGTCCCCGGCATCAAGTACGTGATCGACCCGGGCACCGCCCGCATCTCCCGCTACAGCCACCGCACGAAGGTCCAGCGCCTGCCCATCGAGCGGATCTCGCAGGCCAGCGCCAACCAGCGCAAGGGCCGCTGCGGCCGTACGAGCGACGGCATCTGCATCCGGCTGTACTCCGAGGACGACTTCACCGGCCGCCCCGAGTTCACGGACGCCGAGATCCTGCGCACGAACCTCGCCTCCGTCATCCTGCAGATGACCGCGGCCGGCCTCGGCGAGATCGAGAAGTTCCCGTTCATCGACCCGCCGGACCACCGCAACATCCGCGACGGCGTCCAGCTCCTGCAGGAGCTCGGCGCGCTGGACCCCCAGGAGAAGGACGCCCGCAAGCGGCTGACGCCCATGGGCCGCCAGCTCTCGCAGCTCCCGGTGGACCCGCGGCTGGCCCGCATGGTCCTGGAGGCGGACAAGAACAACTGCGTCCGCGAGGTCATGGTCATCGCGGCGGCCCTGTCGATCCAGGACCCGCGCGAGCGGCCCTCGGACAAGCAGACGCAGGCCGACCAGCACCACGCCCGCTTCAAGGACGAGACCAGCGACTTCCTGTCGTTCCTGAACCTGTGGCGCTACCTGCGCGAGCAGCAGAAGGAGCGCGGCTCGTCCTCGTTCCGCCGGATGTGCAAGCAGGAGTACCTGAACTTCCTGCGGATCCGGGAGTGGCAGGACATCTACTCGCAGCTGCGCACGGTCGCCCGCGGCATGGGCATCCACGTGAACGAGGCCGACGCGCCGGAGCAGCACGTCCACGTCTCGCTGCTGGCGGGCCTGCTGTCGCACATCGGCCTGAAGGACACCGACAAGAACGAGTACCTCGGAGCCCGCGGCGCGAAGTTCGCGGTCTTCCCGGGCTCGGCGCTGTTCAAGAAGCAGCCGAAGTTCGTGATGTCGGCGGAGCTGGTGGAGACCTCGCGGCTGTGGGCCCGGGTCAACGCCAAGGTGGAGCCCGAGTGGGTCGAGCCGCTGGCACAGCACCTGATCAAGCGCACGTACAGCGAGCCGCACTGGGAGAAGGACCAGGCGGCGGTGATGGCGTACGAGAGGGTCACGCTGTACGGCGTGCCGATCGTCGCCCAGCGGAAGGTGAACTACGGGCGGATCGACCCCGAGGTCTCGCGCGAGCTGTTCATCCGCAACGCGCTCGTCGAGGGCGACTGGCGCACCCACCACAAGTTCTACGCCGACAACCGCAAGCTCCTCACCGAGGTGGAGGAGCTGGAGAACCGGGCGCGGCGCCGCGACATCGTCGTCGACGACGAGACCCTGTTCGACTTCTACGACCAGCGGATCCCCGAGCACGTGGTGTCCGGGGCGCACTTCGACTCCTGGTGGAAGCACAAGCGGCGCGAGGAGCCCGAGCTCCTCGACTTCGAGCGCGAGATGCTGCTGACCGAGAAGGCGGCCGGGGTCACGAAGGCGGACTACCCGGACTCCTGGCGGCAGGGGCAGCTGAAGTTCCGGGTGACGTACCAGTTCGAGCCGGGCGCGGATGCGGACGGCGTGACGGTCCACATCCCGCTGCAGGTGCTCAACCAGGTCACCGGCGAGGGCTTCGACTGGCAGATCCCGGGCCTGCGCGAGGAGGTCGTCACGGAGCTGATCCGGTCGCTGCCCAAGCCGATCCGCCGGCACTACGTGCCCGCGCCGAACTACGCCGCGCGCTTCCTGGACACGGCCGTGCCGCTGCAGGAGCCGCTGACGGTCACCCTGGCGCGGGAGCTGCACCGGATGGTCGGGGTGCCGGTCACGGCCGACGACTTCGACACGGCCCGTATCCCCGAGCACCTGAAGATCACCTTCCGGATCGTTGACGAGCGCCGCCGCAAGATCGCCGAGGACAAGGACCTGGAGGCCCTGCGCCTGCAGCTGAAGCCGAAGGCCCGCCAGGCGCTGTCCAAGGCCGCCGCGGCCACCGCCGAGCGGGCGGGCGGCGCCTCGGTGGAGCGCTCCGGCCTCACGGACTGGACCATCGGCACGCTGGAGAGGGTCTTCGAGACCCGGCGCGCCGGCCAGCCCGTGAAGGCGTACCCGGCGCTGGTGGACGAGGGCGCGAGCGTCGCCGTACGGCTCTTCGACACCGAGGCCGAGCAGCAGCAGGCGATGTGGCTGGGCACCCGCAGGCTGATCCTGCTCAACCTCCCCGTCAACGCGGCGAAGTTCGCCTCCGACCAGCTGAACAACCAGCAGAAGCTGGCCCTGTCGCGCACGCCGCACGGCTCCGTCCAGGCGCTGTTCGACGACTGCGCGACGGCGGCGACCGACAAGCTGATCGCCGACCACGGCGGTCCGGCCTGGGACGAGGCGGGCTTCCGGAAGCTGTACGAGGCCGTGCGCGCCGACCTGGTGGACACGACCGTGCGCACCGTCGGCCAGGTGCAGCAGGTGCTGGCCGCCTGGCAGGCCTGTGAGCGGCGTCTGAAGGCCACCCAGAGCCTGGCCCTGGTCGCGAACCTCCAGGACGTCAGGACGCAGCTGGCGGCCCTCATGCCGGCCGGCTTCGTGACGCGGACGGGCCTGCGCCGGCTGCCGGACCTGATGCGCTACCTGGTGGCGGCGGACCGGCGGCTCCAGCAGATGCCGACGGCCGTCCAGCGCGACACCACGCGCATGGAGAAGGTCCACGAGATGCAGGACGAGTACGCGTGGCTGCTGGAGCAGCTGCCGAAGGGCCGGCCGGTCCCGGAGGCGGTCACCGAGATCCGCTGGATGATCGAGGAGCTCCGGGTCAGCTACTTCGCGCACGCGCTCGGGACGGCGTACCCGATCTCCGACAAGCGGATCGTGAAGGCGGTGGACGCGGCGGCGCCGTGACCTCGGTCGACCCGGCGGCGTCCGGTTCGACCACACCCCCGAAACTGCTGTACAGTCTGATGCGCAGCCACGCGGAATCGGCTGCACATCGAGGTCCTGTGGAGCAGTTGGTTAGCTCGCCACCCTGTCAAGGTGGAGGTCGCGGGTTCAAGTCCCGTCAGGATCGCATCACAGCAGGGCCCGCATCCCCAGGATGCGGGCCCTGCTGCATGTGCGGGCCCAGCAGGAGTCACCGGAGTCACCCTTTTGGCGGAACGGTCGCATCCGCAAAATCCCCCGTCCGCATGAGCGTGCCCTGTGACGGGAGTCACCACACGAGTTTTTGGAACGAGCACATTTATCGCACCCATACGCGTGCTCGATTTAATATGTGCAATGGCACCCCATCCGCCGACGCACCTCGTCGGCGCGATTCGGCCCCGACCCGGGCAAAAAAAGATCGCGCTGGACCCGGCGGAGTCCAGCGCGATCGAACGGCCGGGAACCTGTTGGGGCAGGTCCGGCCGCATGAAGCCAGTGGGTTTCATCGGATTGGGGGATCCGATGCAGGCCCGGTCAAGCGATAAAGCAGGGGTGCTGTGCGCGACCTCAGGCCTCGCTGCGCTGCTGCGGAATTCCCGCGAGCAGGGCGCGAACCTCGGCCTCGCGGTAACGGCGGTGCCCACCCAGCGTGCGGATGGACGTGAGCTTGCCGGCCTTGGCCCAGCGGGTCACCGTCTTCGGGTCCACGCGGAACATCGTGGCAACCTCAGCCGGGGTCAGCAGCGGCTCGGCATCAGGGGTGCGAGCGGTCATGAGCGGCCTCCTCGGGAGAACCGAACCATCTCGGTTCTTTCCTCTAAATTCTGCACCTTGGCCCGCGTTGCCCGAAATGGACATACGCGGGCCGAGTCGGTTATAGGACGAACGGCTTGTCCTCGGCACTACAACTACACCATCCGTCCAGCCTTGACGGCCAAACCGACGGAATTGCCCTCCGAGGTGTTCATCAGCGGCGGAAGCCGATGGACCGCCCTATAACGGACAGTCACCCCACTGTGACGATCAGTCACAGAGCGATCAGGAGTCGTCAGACCCCCCGTAGCGTGCAATGCCGAGCATTCCGCCCTTAGTTGGGCGGAAGGAACCCTCCCCGGACTCCTTGTCCTATTTTGGCACGAGGGTAGGGGAACGGCGCAAGGGTGTGTTTAGTGCAGTCCGTCACGCTTGGGCCAATGGCCCGTATCGGGACGTAGGTCCCGGTCCTAAGGCCCCCGGGGGAATCCCGGCGCGACCCGACGAGACCGCGACGAGACCCCGACGAGACACCGACGAGACCCCGACAAGACACTGACCGGCTGTTTCTACCCGATCGGCCGATGGGTGCGATAGATCCGGCATGAGATCGGCACACCATTTCCGCATCCCGCGCCCGTATCGCGCCCGTATCGCGCGCCCTGTCCCGCGCCCCCTCAGTTGGCGAACAGCCGCTCCCGGACCTCCCGCCAGTGCTCCGACAGCTCCTCGTACGCCTCCGCCGCCGCGACCTCGTCACCGGAGCGCAGCGCCGCGAGCCCCACCGCCACGTCCCGGGCCGAGCGGTCGGCCGCCAGCCGGTCCCCCGGCAGTGCGTGCACCAGGCCGCCGTAGTCCAGCTCGACCATGGAGCGCGGGTGGAACTCCTCCAGCCAGCTGCCGACCTCGACCAGGGCGTCCGCGAACCCCTCGTACCCCTCCGCCTCCCGCAGCGTCCGCAGGCCCCGCGCGAGGCGCCGCCGGGCCTGCACCATCGGCGTCCGGTAGCGCAGCCGCTCGCCCGGCACGTACTCCCGCTCGTCGTCGGCCACCAGCACGAACCAGCGCAGTGGCACCTGCCACACCGCGGTGCGGATCCACGGCCGCGCGTCCGGGTTCCGCTCGCGCCAGCGCTCGTACTCCTCGGCCGCCCGCTGGCGCGCCGACGGCGGGAGCGCCGCGTCCAGCACCGGCTGCGGGAACTCCTCCACGAGCTCCTTGAGCGCCAGCCAGCCGCGCAGCCGGGTCCGCCAGGGGCAGACCAGCAGCACCCCGTCCACCTCTGCGGTGAACGCGTCCGCGCTCTCGTGCACCGGCACCCCGACCACCGGCACCCGCACCAAGTCCGCCAGCGAGCGGCGCAGTTCGTCCTGGGCCGTCGGCACCACCGCGCGCCGGGCGTACGAGGCCCAGTGCGTGCGCTCCGGCTCCGCGAAGGCCGCCAGCGGCTCGTAGACGCGCAGGTAGGAGGCGTACGGGACGGTCGGCGCCGAGCGCGCGGACGGCAGCCCGATCTCGGAGGATTCGCTCACGCTCTTCGTACTCCCCCGCCCCGCACGGGCCTACTCCGCCCCGCGCACGCCCGCCCCCGGCCCCGGCTGCTTGCGCCCCGGACTGCCGGGTAGGTACTCCCCGAGTGTTCCGATCTCTGGACAGGTCGAGTGCGCGGGCCCTTCAGGTCTTACTCTGCTCCCAGCGCGCCCTCCCCCACCCGCAGGGCGGGCGTCTTTCCGCCGCATCTCTTCCATGGGAGTCACCACCGTGACCGAAATGACCGACGGCGTCCTGCACACCCTGTTCCGCACGGAACAGGGCGGCCACGAGCAAGTCGTGCTGTGCCAGGACCGCGCCACCGGCCTGAAAGCCGTCATCGCCATCCACTCCACCGCCCTGGGCCCCGCCCTCGGCGGCACGCGCTTCCACGCGTACGCCTCCGACGAGGAGGCCGTCCAGGACGCGCTGAACCTCTCGCGCGGCATGTCCTACAAGAACGCCATGGCCGGACTCGACCTCGGCGGCGGCAAGGCCGTCATCATCGGCGACCCGGACGTCATCAAGACCGAGGAACTGCTGCTGGCCTACGGCCGGTTCGTGGAGTCCCTCGGCGGCCGCTACGTGACGGCCTGCGACGTCGGCACGTACGTGGCGGACATGGACGTCGTCGCCCGCGAGACCCGCTGGGCCACCGGCCGCTCCCCCGAGAACGGCGGCGCCGGCGACTCCTCCGTGCTCACCGCCTTCGGCGTCTTCCAGGGCATGCGGGCCTCCGCCCAGCACCTGTGGGGCGACCCGACCCTGCGCGGCCGCAAGGTAGGCGTGGCGGGCGTCGGCAAGGTCGGCCACTACCTGGTCGAGCACCTCCTGGAGGACGGCGCCGAGGTCTCCATCACGGACGTCCGCGAGGAGTCCGTGCGCCGCATCCTCGACAAGCACCCGCAGGTCACCGCCGTCGCCGACACCGACGCCCTGATCCGCACCGAGGGCCTGGACATCTACGCCCCGTGCGCACTCGGCGGCGCCCTGAACGACGACACCGTGCCCGCCCTCACCGCGCAGATCGTCTGCGGTGCGGCGAACAACCAGCTCGCGCACCCGGGCATCGAGAAGGACCTCGCGGACCGCGGCATCCTGTACGCGCCCGACTACGTGGTCAACGCGGGCGGCGTCATCCAGGTCGCCGACGAGCTGCACGGCTTCGACTTCGACCGGTGCAAGGCCAAGGCCACGAAGATCTTCGACACCACGCTCGAAATCTTTGCCCGTGCGAAGGCCGATGGCATTCCGCCGGCCGCGGCGGCCGACCGGATCGCCGAGCAGCGGATGGCCGACGGCCGCGCCGCGAAGGCGGCCACGGCCTCCTGACGGCGGCCCCCTGACGGCCCTGCGGCACCAGCCGTGTGCGCCCGCCGGGGTGCGGCGAGACGGAACTCACTGCACTTCGGCGGGTCGTCCGCCAGGAAAGAGTTAAAATCGCAGCTGACCAGCGAGGACGGGGCGCCTCGATGGTCCTGCACCGAGGCGCGTCATGCGGGCGGCGTACCGTATGGCCCCGGAAGCAGGTACCGTTAAACCCCTACGGACGGTCTCTCCACGGAGAGCCCGCTCCGAACCATGAACGCGTGTCAGACTCTGGGGCCGTCGAGCCCCGTCACCGAGGGGGTCGAGCCATGGGGCGCGGCCGGGCCAAGGCCAAGCAGACAAAGGTCGCCCGCCAGCTGAAGTACAACAGCGGCGGGACTGACCTCTCGCGTCTGGCCAATGAGCTGGGCGCATCGCCGACGGCGCCGCTGCTGCCTGTCAGCGAGCCGGTCGACGTCGATGACGAGCTGGACGAGGACGACCCGTACGCCAAGTACGCGGATCTGTACAACAGCGATGACGACGAGGACGAGGACGACGAGTCCGGCCCGTCGACACAGCAGCGCCGCGGCGCTTGACTGACGCTGTCACGTCCGCAGCACGTAGGTGGCCCACCGTGACCACCATCGGCTGAGCAGCACAGAGCAACACGGCAGACACACGAAACCCGGTCCAGGGCCACGCCCCGGACCGGGTTTCCGTGCTGTCTCAGATCGCGTACGAGCCGGTCAGGGCCGCACCCTCGGTGTGCTCGCCGCGCTCGGTGATCTCGCCGGCCACCCAGGCGTCGACGCCCCGGTCGGCCAGCGCGGTCAGGGCCACGTCGACCGACTCCTGCGGGACGACGGCCATCATGCCGACGCCCATGTTCAGGGTCTTCTCCAGCTCCAGCTGCTCCACCTGGCCGGCCTTGCCGACCAGGTCGAAGACCGCGCCCGGCGTCCAGGTCGAACGGTCGACCGTGGCGTGCAGGTGGTCCGGGATGACCCGGGCCAGGTTCGCCGCGAGGCCACCGCCGGTGATGTGCGAGTAGGCGTGGACCTCGGCCGTCCGGGTGAGGGCCAGGCAGTCCAGCGAGTAGATCTTGGTGGGCTCGAGCAGCTCCTCGCCGAGGGTCCGGCCGAGCTCCTCCACGTGCTGGTCGAGGGACATCCCGGCCCGGTCGAAGAGCACGTGGCGAACCAGCGAGTACCCGTTCGAGTGAAGGCCGGAGGACGCCATCGCGATGACCGCGTCCCCCGTACGGATGCGATCCGCGCCGAGCAGGCGGTCGTACTCGACGACACCCGTGCCGGCGCCCGCCACGTCGAAGTCGTCCGGGCCGAGCAGGCCCGGGTGCTCGGCGGTCTCGCCGCCGACCAGGGCGCAGCCTGCCAGGACGCAGCCCTCGGCGATGCCCTTGACGATGGCGGCGACGCGCTCCGGGTGGACCTTGCCCACGCAGATGTAGTCGGTCATGAAGAGCGGCTCGGCACCGCAGACCACGATGTCGTCCATGACCATGGCGACCAGGTCGTGGCCAATGGTGTCGTACACGCCCATCTGACGGGCGATGTCCACCTTGGTGCCGACGCCGTCGGTGGCGGAGGCCAGCAGCGGGCGCTCGTAGCGCTTGAGGGCGGAGGCGTCGAAGAGGCCGGCGAAGCCGCCGAGGCCGCCGAGGACCTCGGGGCGCTGCGTCTTCTTCACCCACTCCTTCATCAGCTCGACGGCGCGGTCGCCCGCTTCGATGTCGACGCCGGCGGCTGCGTAGCTGGCACCGGTGGTCTTCTCTGTCATGACAGGCGAGAGCTTTCGTGTCGTTGCTGCGTGTGGTGCCGGGCCCTGGGAGAAGCCTCAAAGACAGGGCCCGGCGCAGGTGGAGCGGGGTGCGGCGCTACGGGCGGCGCAGCGCGTCGGCGGCGTCGGCACCGCCGGCCAGCTCGGTCTCCAGGAGCTGCTTGCCCAGCAGCTGCGGGTCGGGCAGCTCCATGGGGTACTCGCCGTCGAAGCACGCGCGGCAGAGGTTCGGCTTCTGGATGGTCGTCGCCTCGATCATCGAGTCGAGCGAGATGTACGCGAGGGAGTCCGCACCCAGGGAGGTGCCGATCTCCTCGACGCTCATGCCGTTGGCGATCAGCTCGGCCCGGGTGGCGAAGTCGATGCCGAAGAAGCACGGCCACTTCACCGGCGGCGAGGAGATCCGGATGTGGACCTCGGCCGCACCGGCCTCGCGGAGCATGCGGACCAGCGCGCGCTGGGTGTTGCCGCGGACGATCGAGTCGTCGACGACCACCAGGCGCTTGCCCCGGATGACTTCCTTGAGGGGGTTGAGCTTGAGGCGGATGCCCAGCTGGCGGATGGTCTGCGAGGGCTGGATGAAGGTCCGGCCGACGTAGGCGTTCTTGACCAGGCCGG
Organism: Streptomyces sp. NPDC046876; assembly: GCF_040645035.1. NCBI lineage: Bacteria > Bacillati > Actinomycetota > Actinomycetes > Kitasatosporales > Streptomycetaceae > Streptomyces > Streptomyces sp. NPDC046876. The sequence goes on from NZ_JBEYXK010000030.1 coordinate 43,287, forward strand.
AGCCGTACGGGATCCCGCTGGCCTCGGCGTAGCCGACGGCGGCGGGCGTGCCCGATTCCGGCGTCGCTATGACCAGGTCGGCGTCGACCGGGGCTTCCTTGGCCAGACGGCGGCCCATCTCGACGCGCGAGAGGTAGACGTTCCGGCCGGCGATGTCGGTGTCCGGGCGCGCCAGGTAGACGTACTCGAAGACACAGCCCTTAGGCTTCGCTTCTGCGAAGCGCGAGGTGCGCAGGCCGTTCTCGTCGATCGCGATGAGCTCGCCCGGCTCGACCTCGCGGACGAAGCTGGCGCCCACGATGTCGAGGGCGGCGGTCTCGCTCGCGACCACCCAGCCGCGCTCCAGGCGGCCGAGGACCAGCGGGCGGATGCCCTGCGGGTCACGGGCGGTGTAGAGGGTGCCCTCGTCCATGAAGACGAGGGAGAAGGCGCCCTTGACCTGCGGGAGGACCTTGGCGGCCGACTCCTCGATGGTCAGGGGCTTGCCGTCGTCGTCCGTCTGGCCGGCCAGCAGGGCGGTGACCAGGTCGGTGTCGTTGGTGGCCGCCACCTGGGTGGCGCGGCCGTCCTGACGGGGGAGGTCAGCGACCATCTCGGCAAGCTCGGCGGTGTTCACCAGGTTGCCGTTGTGGCCCAGGGCGATGGAGCCGTGGGCGGTCGCGCGGAAGGTGGGCTGAGCGTTCTCCCAGACGGAGGCTCCGGTGGTCGAGTAGCGGGCGTGACCGACCGCGATATGACCCTGGAGCGAGCCGAGAGAGGTTTCGTCGAAGACTTGGGAAACGAGGCCCATGTCCTTGAAGACGAGGATCTGGGAACCGTTGCTCACAGCGATACCCGCGGACTCCTGTCCACGGTGCTGCAGCGCATACAGTCCGAAGTAGGTGAGCTTGGCGACCTCTTCACCCGGAGCCCAGACACCGAAGACGCCGCAAGCGTCCTGGGGGCCCTTTTCGCCGGGGAGCAGGTCGTGGTTGAGTCGTCCATCACCACGAGGCACGCCACCGAGTGTAGGCGAGATCGACCACTGGTCCGAATTGGGGACCGCCCGGGAAAAGTCACAGTGCGGACAGTCGGGTAACCCGTGCGGAGGGTGACCGTCTCGAAATCCGGAATGCGCAGGTTGACAGCCTGCGGTGGATGCGGACAGGCTTCCGCTCCATGCAGCCCCTCGGTGACCGAGCCGTCACCCTTGTCGAGCGCCGGCACGTGGACCTGGTCCGTGTCGCGAGCGCCATCTGTCGCTGTTCCGCGTAGTCACACGCGTTCCGCCTTTCTTTCCCTGCTTCGGCTTTTTTCCGCCGTCTTCCCTTCCTGCCGCTGCCCGCCCGGGCTGCCGCCGCCCCGCCCTGCCGTGCCGTGCGCCGTCCCGCGCCGCCCGGGGCCGGACGGCCGCCCCCGGGCGGGCCGGCAGGCCGTGCCCTGGAGTACTCGTGACCTCGTACGAACACCGGCCCCCGCTGTCCCGGCGCGCCTTCGGCGGTGCGGTCGGGGCCGGCGCCGCCGCTGCGGCCGTCGGCTCGGCAGCAGCCTCGGGCCCGGCCCACGCGGCTCCGCAGCCGGCGCCCGCGGGCCCGGAGGCCGCACCCGCCGAGCGGGAGTTCCGCGCCGCCCGCGGCCGGCAGTCCCGGCGGCCCAACATCCTGTTCATCCTGGGCGACGACCTCGGCTGGGCCGACCTGTCCTCGTACGGCTCCCCGCACATCAGGACGCCGCACCTGGACCGCCTCGCCCGCCAGGGCGTCCGCTTCACCGACGCCTACTCGGGCTCGGCGACCTGCTCGCCGACCCGGTTCAGCCTGTACACCGGCCGCTACCCGGGCCGCACCAAGGGCGGGCTCGCCGAGCCCATCGCCGACAAGTCCGCCGGGCTGGAGCCCACGCACCCGACGCTGGCCTCGCTGCTGCGCGACTCCGGCTACGCGACCGCGCTGATCGGCAAGTGGCACTGCGGCTACCTGCCGGACTACAGCCCGACCCGGTCCGGCTGGGACGAGTTCTTCGGCAACTTCGGCGGGGCCCTGGAGTACTACTCCAAGCTGGGCCTGGGCGGCGAGTACGACCTCTACGAGGGCGACGCCACGTACAAGGACCTGCGCTACTACACCCGGATCCTGACCGAGCGGGCCTCCGAGTACGTCGCCCGCGACCACGGCGGCAAGCCGTGGCTGCTGAACCTCAACTTCACCACCCCGCACTGGCCGTGGATCGCCGACGGCGACACCGCGGCGAGCGCCGAGGTCGAGCGCCGGATCAGGGCGGGCGACGCGCGGGCCCTGTGGCACCAGGACGGCGGCTCCGTCGAGAAGTACAAGCAGATGGTCGAGGACCTCGACCGCTCGGTCGGCGCGGTGCTGGACGCCCTGCGCCGCTCCGGGCAGGAGCAGGACACCCTGGTGTTCTTCTCCAGCGACAACGGCGGCGAGCGGTTCTCGTACAACTGGCCGCTGTCGGGGAACAAGGCCTCCCTGCAGGAGGGCGGCATCCGGGTGCCGAACATCGTGCGCTGGCCGGCCCGGATCGACGGCGGCCAGGTCAGCGGGGTCCCGGTGTTCACCCCGGACTGGACGGCGACGCTGCTGGAGCTGGCCGGGACCCGGCCGCACGCGGCGTACCCGCTGGACGGGGTCAGCCTGGCCGGGTACCTGCTGCGCGGCGAGCAGCCGGCCGAGCGGGACCTGTTCTGGCGGGTGCGCGGGGAGCGGGCCCTGCGGCGCGGGAACTGGAAGTACTACCGCGGCAAGGCGGGCCGCGACCAGCTGTTCGACCTGGCCGCGGATGTCCGGGAGCAGGCCGACCGGGCCGCGCTGGAGCCGGCCCGGCTGGCCGAGCTGCGCAGGGCCTGGGAGGCGGTGGACGCCGGCCTGCTGCCGTACCCGGCCTGACCTCCGGGCCCCGCAGCTGTGTCCACACCCTGTGGACGGGGTGGTCATTCGGCGGCGGAGGCGGCCTCGGCGGTCAGGCCGTGGCCGTCGGCCGCGGTCAGGGTGAGGGTACGGTCCCGGATCCGCCAGGTGAGGGGGCCGCTGCCGAACAGCTCGGTCAGCGTGCGCTCCAGGTCGCCCGCCGGGCCGGTGCAGGCCATCCGGGTCGTGACCAGCGGCCCGAGGGTGAGCCGGGAGCCCTGGACGGTGGCCGGGGCGCTGAACCGGTTGCAGCCGAGGGTGCCGCTCGCGGTGGAGTCGGAGCCGAGGGTGAAGACCGCCCTGCCCTCCGTCCCGGCCGGGACTGAGGCGACGGTGTCGCCGCTGACCAGCCCGTTCACCGTCCATGTGGTGGCGGTGAGCGGGGCGTCGTGCGTCGGCGGCTGCGCGACGAGGTCGAGGGTGCTGCCGTCGGAGGCCTTCAGTACGAGGTGGCCGTTGGTGGTGCGGTGGACCTCGAGGCGGCCGCGGAAGAGCTTGGCGAAGGCCGTCTCGAAGGCCATGTCCTTGCAGGCCATCGCGGTCGTGACACCCGGGATGACCGTGATGGTGGACCGCTCGGATCCCGTTCCGTAGACCACGGTGGCATCGCCGAAGCCGTTGCAGCCGTAGACCCCGGAGGCCTCGGCCCGGTGCGGGTCCGTGCCGGGCTCGACGGACAGCCGGGCGGCGGGCGGTGCGGTCAGGGTCTTCCCGTCCGCGGTCAGGCTGTGGACGGACCAGGAGCCCTCCAAGGCCGGGTCCTGGGGGGTTCCGGAGGGGCCGGAGCCCTCGGCGCAGGCGGTCGTGGCGGCGGCGAGCGCGAGGACGGCGGCCAGGGCTGCGGGGAGGTGCCGGAGAGTGGGCATGCCGCTGGGACGGACGGCGGGCCGCGGCGGTTCCGCCGGCTCACCCGTGCGGTCGGGTCCTTCCGTGCCGTCAGCTCATCACCGGCAGCAAAGCCGCCAGGTCGGCCCGCTCGCCGCTGGCCCTGACCTGCGCGTCCGCGAGCGCCGAGGCCCAGTCCGTACGGCCGGTGGCCAGCCGGATCCAGGTCAGCGGGTCGGTCTCCACCACGTTCGGCGGGGTGCCGCGGGTGTGCCGGGGGCCCTCGATGCACTGGACCACCGCGAAGGGCGGGATGCGGACTTCCACCGAGCCGCCCGGCGCCTTCAGCGCGAGGGCGTCGGCGAGGAGCCGGGTGCACGCCGCCAGGGCCTGCCGCTCGATCGGGACGTCCGTCCCGGCGGCCCGGTTGAGGTCGTCGGTGTGGACCACCAGCTCCACCGCCCGGGTGACGAGGAAATCGGCCAGGGTCATGTCCCCGACCCACAGGTCCAGCACCCGGCTGTCCGGGTTCGCGGCCAGCGCCTTCTCCATCCGGGCGCCGGCCCGCTCGAACAGCTCGGGCAGCGGGGCGCCCTCCAGGGTCTCCTTGGCCGCCTCCGCGATCTTCCCGGCGAGCGAGGCGGTGGCGAAGGGCCACTCCACGGCCGCCAGCTCGGGCACGGCCGCCGGCGGGCGGGCGAGCCCGGCGGCGAGGGAGTCGGCGATCCACGCGAGGTGCGCGGCCAGGTCGGCCACGGTCCAGTCGCCGAGCCCGCTGCCGCGTCCGAGCTGTTCGGGGGTCAGTTCCCGGACGGCTTCGGTGAGGTGGCCGAACTGCGCGGTGACGGCCGCGCGGATCTTCGCGGCGTCGTAGCTACGGGTGCGGGTCCTGGATGCCATGCGGCGAGTCTGCCCGATCAGTCCCCGCCGCCGCAGCCGCCTCCGCAGCTGCTGCCGCAACTGCTCCCGCAGCTGCTGTCCGAGCTCCCGCAGCTCGAGGACGACCCGCAGCCGGAACCGCCGCCGTCGGACGAGGACCCCTCGGCGCGGCGGGCCTTCTCCTCCTCGGCCTCCCTGCGGCGCTCGAGGCGGTACGAGGTCCCGGCCGGGCTCCAGCCGTGTCTGCCGCCCCGGCGGCGCGCCAGCAGGGGAGCGGCCGCCACCCAGGTGGCGATCCGGGTGTCCCCGCTGAACACCGCCCCTTCGAGGACCACCTCCGCGCCCTCGTACGGCGTCCCGTACATGATCGCCTCGAAGGGCTCGCCGTAGTGGTTGATGTCGTGGTGGTCCCTGCGCAGCTGCTCCTCGGCGCCGCCGAGCAGCATCCGGTCGCCGTCGCGCGTGTTCTCGAAGCGGTCGCGGAAGGCGATCAGCGGGCGGGCGGAGGTGGTGCGGGCGTCGGGGTACAGCCACAGGCGGTTGTCGTGGTCCGCACGGACGCCGACGACGAGGGCCGGCTGCGGGGCGCCGCGCAGCCGGCGGGCGGCGAAGCGGGCGGCCAGACCCCGGCCGAGCAGCGGGACGCCGGGCGCGAGGAGCAGCATGGCCAGTACCTGCTGGCCCACGGCGTCGTACGGGATCCCCGGCGCCGCGCCCAGGTCCCGGGCCAGGCCCCAGCCCAGGAGGGCCGCCGCGCCGACGGTGAGCACGCCGCCGACGGCGATCAGCGGCAGGCCGCGCCGGCGGTGGCCGTCCGGGAGCTTCTCGGGCAGCGGGTGGCGGGCCTTGCCGGCGGCGGCGAGCACGAGGTCCCGCCGGCGCCGACGGGCGCGCAGCCGCAGCAGGGCCCCGGTGAACGCGTACGCGCACACCGCGATGACCAGCCCGTTGCCGGCCCGGCCGGCCGTGTCGCCGGCCGCGCGCTCGGCGAACCCGAGCGCGGCGTACCCGGCGAGCACCGGTGCGGCGAGGGCGGTGGCGACCGGGACCAGCCGGAACCACAGGGGCAGGCCGATCAGCAGGACCGCCGGGGGATAGCCGTACCAGGAGGTGCCGATCTCCTCCGCTGCCGGATCGTTCCAGCCGAGCAGGACGGCCGCCGCGCACACCAGCGGGGCCAGCGCCCAGGCGCCGCCGGCGGGGGCGAACAGCAGGGGGACACCCGCCCCGCGCCAGCGCTCGGCATCGGCGGGATCCCAGGTCGGGGCGCCGCCGACGGGTATCGCGGCCGGGGGCAGGTATTTGACGTGGTCGGGCACGGGGTCAGTATGCGAAGGCGCAGGTCACAGCCCGAGGGGCGGCGCGCTACGGAACCGCAACGGCCGCTTCGCCCGGCGAGGCCCGCGCGGCAGACGGCCGGGGCCCCGCCCACAGCGTGGACGGGGCCCCGTACCGCTCGAACGGGATCAGGCCAGCAGGGCCGGGATCGTCGCCTCGTGGGCCTCGCGGAGCTCGGCCAGCGGGATCGTGAACTCGCCCTGGACCTCGATCTCCTCGCCGTCCACCACGCCGATGCGGGTGGCAGGCAGACCGCGCGCACCGCACATGTCGGTGAAGCGGAGCTCCTCGCTGCGCGGGACGGCCACGATGGCCCGGCCCGCCGACTCGGAGAACAGGAAGGTGAACGCGTCCAGGCCCTCCGGGACCACGATCCGGGCGCCGTTGCCGCCGCGCAGGCAGGACTCGGTGAGCGCCTGGACCACGCCGCCGTCGGACAGGTCGTGCGCGGCGTCGATCATGCCGTCGCGGGAGGCGGAGATCAGGATCTCCGCGAGCAGCTTCTCGCGGCCCAGGTCCACCTTGGGCGGCAGGCCGCCGAGGTGGTCGTGGACGACCTGCGACCAGGCCGAGCCGCCGAACTCCTCGGCGGTGTCGCCGAGCAGGTACAGCAGCTGGCCGGCCTCCGCGAACGCCATCGGCGTACGGCGGTTGACGTCGTCGATGACGCCGAGGACCGCCACGACCGGGGTCGGGTGGATCGCGGTGTCGCCGGTCTGGTTGTAGAGCGAGACGTTGCCGCCGGTGACCGGCGTGCCCAGCTCCAGGCAGCCGTCGGCGAGACCCCGGGTGGCCTCGGCGAACTGCCACATGACGCCCGGGTCCTCCGGCGAGCCGAAGTTCAGGCAGTCGGAGATGGCCAGCGGCTTGGCACCGGTCGCGGCGACGTTGCGGTACGCCTCGGCCAGGGCCAGCTGCGCGCCCGTGTACGGGTCGAGCTTGGCGTAGCGGCCGTTGCCGTCGGTCGCCATGGCGACGCCGAGGTTGGACTCCTCGTCGATGCGGACGATGCCGGCGTCCTCGGGCTGAGCGAGGACGGTGTTGCCCTGCACGAAGCGGTCGTACTGGTCGGTGACCCAGGACTTCGAGGCCTGGTTCGGGGACGAGACCAGCGCCAGGACCTGCGCGCGGAGCTCCTCGGAGGTCTGCGGGCGGGGCAGCTTGTTCGCGTCGTCGGCCTGGAGGGCGTCCTGCCAGTCCGGGCGGGCGTACGGCCGGTGGTAGACCGGGCCCTCGTGGGCGACGGTGCCCGGGGGCACGTCCACGATCTGCTCGCCGTGCCAGAAGATCTCCAGGCGCTCGCCGTCGGTCACCTCACCGATGACGGTGGCGATGACGTCCCACTTCTCGCAGATCTCCATGAAGCGGTCGACGTGCTGCGGCTCGACGATCGCGCACATGCGCTCCTGCGACTCGCTCATGAGGATCTCCTCGGGCGAGAGCGTCGCGTCGCGCAGCGGGACGGTGTCGAGCTCGACGCGCATGCCGCCGGAACCGGCGGAGGCCAGCTCGGAGGTGGCGCAGGACAGCCCGGCGCCGCCGAGGTCCTGGATGCCCGCGACCAGCTTCTCCTTGAAGATCTCCAGGGTGCACTCGATGAGGAGCTTCTCCTGGAAGGGGTCGCCGACCTGGACGGCGGGGCGCTTGGTGGGCTTGGTGTCGTCGAAGGTCTCGGACGCGAGGACCGAGACGCCGCCGATGCCGTCGCCGCCGGTGCGGGCGCCGTAGAGGATGACCTTGTTGCCGGGGCCGGAGGCCTTGGCGAGGTGGATGTCCTCGTGCTTCATCACGCCGATGCAGCCGGCGTTGACCAGCGGGTTGCCCTGGTAGCAGGCGTCGAAGACGACCTCGCCGCCGATGTTGGGCAGGCCCAGGCAGTTGCCGTAGCCGCCGATGCCCGCGACGACGCCCGGCAGGACGCGCTTGGTGTCGGGGTGGTCGGCCGCGCCGAAGCGCAGCGGGTCCACGACGGCGACCGGGCGGGCGCCCATGGCGAGGATGTCGCGGACGATGCCGCCCACGCCGGTGGCCGCGCCCTGGTAGGGCTCGATGTACGAGGGGTGGTTGTGCGACTCGACCTTGAAGGTGACCGCGTAGCCCTGGCCGACGTCGACGACGCCGGCGTTCTCGCCGATGCCGACGAGCATGGCGTCGTTCTGGGGGGCCTTCTCGCCGAACTGCTTCAGGTGGACCTTGCTGCTCTTGTACGAGCAGTGCTCGGACCACATGACGGAGTACATGGCGAGCTCGGCGCCCGTGGGCCGGCGGCCGAGGATCTCGCGGATGCGCTGGTACTCGTCCTCCTTGAGGCCGAGTTCCTTCCAGGGCTGCGCCGAGTCCGGGGTCTCGGCGGCGTGCTTGACGGTGTCCAGAGTCATGCGGAGACCAGCTTCTTCAGGATCGAGGTGAAGAATCCGAGGCCGTCGGTGCGGCCGGTACCGATCAGCGGCTCCACCGCGTGCTCGGGGTGCGGCATGAGGCCGACGACGTTGCCCGCGGCGTTGGTGATGCCGGCGATGTCGTTCAGCGAACCGTTCGGGTTGAAGTCGAGGTAGCGGAAGGCCACGCGGCCCTCGCCCTCCAGTTCGTCCAGGGTGCGCTGGTCGGCGACGTAGCGGCCGTCCATGTTCTTGAGCGGGACGGAGATCTCCTGGCCCTGCTCGTAGTCGCCGGTCCAGGAGGTCGCGGCGTTCTCGACGCGGAGCTTCTGGTCGCGGCAGATGAAGTGCAGGTGGTTGTTGCGGAGCATCGCGCCCGGCAGCAGGTGGGCCTCGGTGAGGACCTGGAAGCCGTTGCAGATGCCCAGGACCGGCATGCCGGCCTTGGCCTGCTCGATGATGGTCTCCATCACCGGCGAGAACCGGGAGATGGCGCCGGCGCGCAGGTAGTCGCCGTAGGAGAAGCCGCCCGCGAGGACGACCGCGTCGACCTGGTGGAGGTCCTTGTCGCGGTGCCACAGCGAGACCGGCTCGGCGCCCGCGAGGCGGACGGCGCGCAGCGAGTCACGGTCGTCGAGCGTTCCGGGGAACGTGACGACACCGATGCGAGCGGTCACGACTCCACCTTGACGACGAAGTCTTCGATGACGGTGTTGGCGAGGAACGTTTCGGCCATCTTGTGGATGCGGTCGAGGGCGGCCTGGTCGACCGGACCCTCCACTTCCAGCTCGAAGCGCTTCCCCTGGCGGACGTCGGCGATGCCCTCGAAGCCCAGGCGCGGCAGTGCACGCTGCACCGCCTGGCCCTGGGGGTCGAGGATCTCCGGCTTGAGCATGACGTCGACTACGACGCGTGCCACTGGCACTCCCGATGGGTGGTTGGTGCGAAGGCGGTTCCCTCAGCGTACCCGCCCCAAATTTCTACGCGGGTAGATTTCCCCGGTGCGCCATCCGGCGGCCGTTTCGGCTTCACCAACGCTTCGCAAAATCCGCCGGAAAACCGCGCACTCGGCATTGCGGCGGGACACGCGGAGACAATTAACTGGGCTTCGCAATGCAATGGGAATCGCGGTACAAAGGAATCCCCGGGGCAGCGGTATTTGCCGTTCCGCAACGGGGACGGAAAGATGCATTGCTCCGAAACATCCACATCAGCGACATCGCCGCACGTCAACTGGGACGACTGTCGCACGAAGGGACCGATATCCGTGGCGCAGCGCGTAGTGGTCACGATCTCCGACGACATCGACGGCGGAGAAGCGGCGGAAACGGTCGCGTTCGGGCTGGACGGTAAGTCGTACGAGATCGACCTGAATCTGGCCAACGCAAAGAAACTGCGGAAGACGCTCGAGCCGTACGTGGCCGCCGGCCGCCGCAAGGCCCGGTCCGGCAAGGCCTTCAAGCACACCTCCCTGGCCCCGGACCCGGCGGTCGTCCGCGCCTGGGCCCGCTCCCACGACTTCGACGTGCCGCCGCGGGGCCGGATCCCGAAGCGGGTCTACGAGGCCTACAACGAGGCCCACTGAGGGAGGCGCCCGGGAGCGGCCCCCGGGCGCTCCCGGGTCGGCCCGGGGGCGGATTTGGCATCCACCCCCTCCGATCCGCTAGTGTGTGGATCACGCCGAGGGGCGAGACCGCAGGTCAGAGCCTCGAAGGTCGTGCGGGTGTAGTTCAGTAGCAGAACATCCCCCTTCCAGGGGGAAGGCGCAGTGTGCGATCCCTGTCACCCGCTCTGCAACGCTTTACCGACCACTCCGGTGGATCGGGTAGAGTGATGCACGCATCGCCCGGCGGCAACGCCGAAGCGGGCATGCGGACGTAGCTCAGTTGGTAGAGCACCACCTTGCCAAGGTGGATGTCGCGAGTTCGAGTCTCGTCGTCCGCTCAGAGGACAAAGGCCCTGATCATCGATCAGGGCCTTTGTCGTATGCGCGAAAGCGCGAAGAGAGAAGCTCGACGCACGAAGCGCGCCGCGCGCCGCAACCGCCCCGCCCTGACAAATGTCATCGGGACCGATGACCGTGCGCAGGCGTGCCACGGCCGGGGAGCCGCGAGGCTTGAGCCATGGGGAACGACGCCCGAGGCAGGGCGATGGGGGGATGGGGAGCGTGTCCAGACTGACGGGGTGGTGGCAGGGCCGCAGCAGTGCGGGGAAGGTCGAGCTGTACACCCGCTGGTCGTTCCACTTCATGATGGTCCTCCAGGTGCTGGCGATGCTGGGCGGGCTCGTGCCCGAGATCCCCTCGACCGCCTCCGCGGTGCTCGCCGTGCCGTTCACCGTGCACATCGGGCTGTGCGGACTGCTCGCCTCCAGGGCGCTGGACTGGGCCCTGGGCCGGCGCGAGCGGCCCGTGCGGCTCGCCGTCGCCCTCGGCGCCCTCACCGCCGCCGAGATCGTCGGACTGCTCGCGCTGCGCGCCGCCGGGGCCATCACCCAGGACGGCGCCACCCCCTCCCTCGTCGTCAACCTGGTCGCCTTCGCCTCCGGGTCGCTGACCCTGACCCTGCCCCGGGCCCGGCACATGCTCTGCCTCCCGCCCGCCGCCGCGGCCCTCGCGGCCTGTGCGGCCCTGGCCGCCGGGCGCAACGCCGCGGAGGCCGTCGGCTACGCGCTCGGCGTCTTCCTCACCAGCCTGCTCCTGACCCTGGCCTGCGGCTTCTCCTCCTGGCTGCTGAGGACCGTGTACGAGCTGGACCACGCCCGGGACGCCCAGGCGCGGCTCGCCGTGGCCGAGGAGCGGCTGCGCTTCGGGCGCGACCTGCACGACGTGATGGGCCGCAACCTCGCGGTGATCGCCCTCAAGAGCGAGCTCGCCGTCCAGCTGGCCCGGCGCGAACGCCCCGAGGCCGTCGACCAGATGGTCGAGGTCCAGCGGATCGCCCGGGAGTCGCAGCGCGAGGTCCGCGACGTCGTCCGCGGATACCGGGAGGCCGACCTCACGGCGGAGCTCGAGGGTGCGCGGGGCGTACTGACCGCGGCCGGCATGGACTGCCGGGTCGAGGTCGACGCCGGCCGGAACCTGCGCCCCGAGGTCCAGTCGACGCTGGGCTGGGTGGTCCGGGAGGCGACCACGAACGTCCTGCGGCACGGCGACGCCCGCTCCTGCCTGATCCGGCTCACCGCCCCGGAGGCGGACGCACTGACGCTGGTGGTGGAGAACGACGGGGCCCCCGAGGCCCCCGCCGGGCCGCCGGGATCTGGTCTCGCCGGGCTGCGGGAGCGGCTCGCCGTGCTCGACGGCACCCTGGAGGCCGGCCCCGTCGGCGACGGCCGGTTCCGGCTCCGGGCCCGGATCCCCGAACGGCACCTGCGAGGACTGGAGGCACGGGCATGAGCCCCGTACGCGTACTGCTCGCCGACGACGAGCACCTGATCCGCGGCGCGCTCGCCGCCCTGCTGGCCCTGGAGGACGACCTGCTGGTCGTCGCCGAGGCCGCGTCGGGGCCGGAGGCGCTGGCGATGGCCCGGGCCCACCGGCCCGACGTGGCGGTCCTGGACCTGCAGATGCCCGGGTCGGACGGTGTGAGTGTGGCCACATCGCTGAAGGCCGAACTCCCCGACTGCAAAACCATGATCGTCACCAGCCACGGGCGGCCGGGCCACCTCAAGCGGGCCCTGGCGGCGGGCGTCCGCGCGTTCGCGCCGAAGACCGTCTCGGCGCAGCGGCTGGCCGAACTGATCCGCACGGTCCACGCCGGAGGCCGGTACGTGGACCCCGAGTTGGCCGCCGATGCGATCAGCGCGGGCGACTCGCCGCTGACCGCGCGCGAGGCCGAGGTGCTGGAGCTCGCCGGGGACGGCGCACCGATCGCGGAGATCGCCGAGCGGGCGCACCTCTCCCAGGGCACCGTGCGCAACTACCTGTCGTCGGCGGCTTCGAAGCTGGGCGCGGAGAACCGCCACACCGCAGTGCGTCTCGCACGGGAGCGGGGTTGGGTATAGTGGTTCCCGCGCTACGGCGCATGCGGACATAGCTCAGTTGGTAGAGCACCACCTTGCCAAGGTGGATGTCGCGAGTTCGAGTCTCGTTGTCCGCTCCATGAAAGAAGCCCCCGGTCCTCGACCGGGGGCTTCTTCATTTCCCCACGCCGTTCCCTACGACCACTCCTGGCCCGTGAGCCGCTCGTACGCCTCGATGTACTTGGCGCTGGTCTGCTCGACGACCTCCTGCGGCAGGGCCGGCGGCGGCAGTTCGGACTTCCTGTCCCAGCCGGACTCCGGGGAGGACAGCCAGTTGCGGACGAACTGCTTGTCGAAGGAGGGCTGCGTACGGCCCGGCTCCCACTGGTCGGCCGGCCAGAAGCGGGAGGAGTCCGGGGTCAGCACCTCGTCGGCGGCGACCAGCGTGCCGTCCGCGTCGAAACCGAACTCGAACTTGGTGTCGGCGAGGATGATGCCGCGCTCGCGCGCGATGTCCCGGGCCCGCCCGTAGACGGCCAGGGTGGTCTGGCGCAGGAGGGCCGCGGTCTCGGCGCCGGTGGTCCGGGCGACCTCCTCGTACGAGACGTTCTCGTCGTGCTCGCCGACCTCGGCCTTGGCGGCCGGGGTGAAGATCGGGGCGGGCAGCTCGGAGCCGTCGACGAGCCCCTCGGGCAGGGCGAGTCCGCACACCGTCCGGGTCTGCTCGTACTCGGCGAGGCCCGAGCCGGTCAGGTAGCCGCGGGCCACGCACTCGACGGGGACCATCTTCAGGTTCTTGCAGACCAGGGTGCGGCCGGCCCAGTCGGCGGGGGCGCCCTCGGGGAGCTCCGTCCCGATCACGTGGTTCGGTACGAGGTCCGCGAGCTGGTCGAACCACCACAGCGAGAGCTGCGTCAGGACGCGGCCCTTGTCCGGGATCTCGGTGGGCAGCACCCAGTCGAACGCGGACATCCGGTCGCTGGCGACCATGACGAGGTTGCCGTCCCCGTCGCGGTAGAGGTCGCGCACCTTGCCGGTGTGGAGGTGGACGAGGCCGGGAACCTGAACCGGCTCGGGCTTTTCGACGAATCCGGACACGGGGTCTCCCTGTGGTTCTGTACGAGCGCAGCCCCATTGTCCCGTACGGCCCACCCGGCACGTACGACGGGGCTGCTCAGTCCCTCTTACAGATCCGGTCGAGGAGGTTCGCGGTGGCCCGCTGGACCCGCTCGTCGACGTGCCCCGGGCGGTCCAGGGCGGGGGACCAGGCGAAGGTGCCGGAGGCGAAGACCAGGGCCCCGCTGGGCGCCCGGTACAGGGAGGTCTCCTGGTGCCGCTTGGCGCCCTCGCCGTCCCGGTACGGGGAGTGGGCGAGCAGGATCCGCTCCCGGTGCTCGGGAAGCTGGGTGCGCGGGAAGTACCGGTCGGCCTCGCCGGCCACCAGTCCCGGCAGTTCGTCGTTCTCGGCGGCGCCGGTGGACTCCCAGAGCCAGTGGTCGGCATTGCGCACGATCAGGGGCGCGGGCTCGGGGACCCGCCCCGCGTACTGGATGCCGAGCAGTTGCTGCTCCGGCCGGTCGACCTCGCGCCACAGGGCGGGCCGGCCGGGACCGCGGCGTTTTCGGCAGGTCAACAGCCGGTCCTCGACCCCCGAGGCCGAGGGGGCCAGCTCGACCTGCCAGTACATCGTGTTGGCGGACAGGAAGACCAGCGAGGTGCCTCGGTCCCGGGCCCGCTCCACGGTTCGGCGCATCGCCGCCGACCAGTACTCGTCGTGCCCGGGGAAGACGAGCCCCCGGTACCGCGTCGGGTCGACGCGGCCGGCGTGCAGGTCCCGCGTGTCGGCATAGGCGAGGTCGTAGCCGTACCGCTCGGCCCACCGGATGAAGTCGTACGCGTGCCCCACGTGCAGCGGCAGCCCGGCCCCGGCATAGGGCCGGTCGAAGGAGACGGTCACCGCGGCGTCCTGCTCCCCCAGCAGCCGGCCGTCCTCGTCCCAGGCGTGGTAGAGGCTCGCGCCGGTCCGGCCGTCCTCCGGGTACAGGTTGTAGGCCTGCCAGGTGATGTCGGGCAGCAGCAGCAACAGGTCGGCGGGGTGGTCATCGCGCACGGTGAAGGGGATGTGCGAGCGATAACCGTCCGCCGTGGTCAGCACGGCCACGTACGCGCCCAGGTTCCAGTACGTCGGCACCTGCAGCCGCCAGGACAGCCACCAGTGGTGACAGGACACGGTCCGGTCGGCGGTCAGCGGCGCCGGCTGGACGATGCCCGACAGCCGCGGACTGGTGGTGATCTTCGACGCGCCGTCGCCCCCGTAGTGGCCGATCCGGTAGACGTCCACGGAGAACTGCTGGGGCGGATCCACGGTGACGTGGAAGTCGATGGCCTCCCCGGGGGCCACCGCGCCGGTGGAGGTGAAGCCCTTGATCTGCCGGTGCACGTCATCGGCGGTCCGGGGGCCTCCGCCGGAGCCGCGCGGCGCCCGGCCGGGAGCCAGCGCGGGGTCCACGTACCAGGGCACGACCTGCCCGGTGTCGTCGAAGTACACCTCACTGCCGCGGAACCACGGCAGCGGCCCCTGCCCGAAGGGATCGTTCACCGCATGGGCGAGTGCCCCTGACTCCCATCGCCGAATCTGGTCCGCACCCATTTCCGCGCCCCTCCCTCGCTCCCCCGAACGGTCTCGTCTCCGGCGCGGCTCCGGCCGCGGCCGATCCCAGCACATCACATAACGCACTCATTCCGTCACCGTTCGCCACAACCGGCCGACCGCGCCCGTCCTCGGGCGGAAGCACACAGCGGTCGCGGGGGCGCGCCGCAGCGGCACGGCAGGAGAGGGAGCGGAGCCGCAGGAGGCACGGGGCGGGAGCCAGAATCGGGAGGCGGACGGGATGCAGGGGGTGGAGAGGGGGCCTCAGACCAGCCGAATCGGCTTCTCGGGCCGGACTCCGAGCTCCGTCAGCCAGTCCCGCAGCGGGGTCGGATCCCCGTCCTCGACCAGGCTCAGCACCCGCGGCGCCAGGTCCGAGCGCCGCTCGCCGCCGACCAGCAGTACGGGGCCGTCGAGCCAGTCCAGGCCCGGACCGGCGCCGACGCAGTCCACGGCCGCGCAGCACACCATCGCCGTCACGTGGTCGGCCAGCAGGTCCCGGCCGCTGCGCGGCGGCTGCAGCGGGAACAGCGGCAGGGCATCCACCCCGCGCGCCCCGCCACCGGCCCGCCCGCCCGCGCCGCCAGCCGTACCGCTGCCGGAACGGGAACGTTCCTCCCGGGCCAGGTCCCCGCTCAGCCGTCCGGCCAGCGCCTCTGCGGCGGCGCCGTCACCGCCGGCGTCCGCGAGGTGGTCCAGCACCCGGTCCAGCGTCGGCCCGGCTCCCGGCGGCACGGCGAGGGCGTCCAAGGCCCCGTGCAGACGGGCGGCCTCCGCCCGCCACGTACGGTCCACGACTTCCTCCGGATACGCCGCCCAGTCCACCGGCGCCCAGTCCGGCCCGGATTCGGCCGGTCCGCCGTGGAAGAGCCGCGCCGCGAGCAGCGAGGCCGCCCGGTCGACGTCCCCCGGCCGCTCCAGCAGATCGCACGCGGGCCGCTCGCCGAGCCGCGAGGCGAACCCGTCGGCCAGCCGGTCCCGCCGGGACAGCTCGGTCAGCGCCGAGACGACCCCGGCGTCGAGGTGCGAGGGCCACCGGCCCATCCGCCACGCGGGCAGCGCGACCCGCGTCAGCAGCCGGTCCCAGCCCGCGTACGCGAGGCCGACCTGCTCCTGGGCGACGATCCGCACCCCGTAGTCCACGCGCTGCGCCCGCTCCGAGGCGGCCGCGGCGACCCCGCGCTCCATCTCGGCGGCGTCCGTCCGGCACAGCCGCAGCAGCAGCCGCGCCGGCCCGCCGATCCAGCCGAGGCCCGGCCGGCTGCCCACGTCCGCGGCGGCGTCCAGCCCGCGGACGAAGCCCCGGGCATCGGCTATGTCGGGGTGCGCCGAGGGCCCCGTACCGGCGACGACCGGCGCGAGCACGGCCCGCAGCTCGGCCACCCTCATCCACCACAGGAACGGCGACCCGATCACCAGCACGGGAGCCGCCCCGGGCTCGGCCTCGGGCCCGACGGCTATGGGACGGTGGGGGTGGTCGGGACTGCCGGGACGGGCAGAGCGGCCGGAGTCGCCGGAGCCGCCGGAAGCCTCGGAGCGCTTCCCGGACGACCGCCGGCTACGCCGGTGCGCCGCATGCGTCCGGTCCTCCAGCCAGCTGTCGCAGTCCGGCGTGAGGGCTATCGCCGACGGCGCGGGCACGTCCATCCGGTCCGCCAGATCCCGCACCAGCCGGTACAGGTCCGGCGCCTCCGCCTCGGACAGCGGCACCGTCGGCGTCAGCGCGGGCCCCGCCCGCACCACCACCGCGGCGAAGACCCCGCCGACGAGCAGCACCACCGCGGCCACGACGCACACGACCACGGTCACCAGCGGCCAGGGATCCCCGGCCAGCCGCCCCGTCATCCGGGCGCTCACCAGCACCACCGCGAGCGCGGCGGGCAGCAGGCCGACGGCCAGCGCCCTGCTGCGGACCCGCAGCACGGCCAGGGCCCGGGAGCGCGCGGACGGCGCGCCCCCTTCCAGATACGAACCGGTTCCGGACACGGCCGGACCTCACCCCCTCTGCCCTGCGGCGGTTTTGCTCACTCCCCCACTGTGACACCCGCCACTGACATCGCAATGCCGGTGGGCCAAGTGCCGGAATGCTTGCGCCGCACCCTAGTTGGGGAGCGCCCGGCAGTCAGCCGGACCACAGGACGATCACCCGATGGAATGGCTTTGGGTAAAGCTGGCTGCGTTCGAACGCGGCCGGAGGCACTCGCACACGCACGTACGCGCACCCCCACGCCCCCGCCCCGCCCGCACATGCGCGCGGGCCCGGCGCGCACGTGGGTGCGCACCGGGCCCGCGTCGGATTCCGCGCCGGAACCCCCTGCTGCTCAGCGTCCGGCGGCCGCCTCTGCCGCCTTGGCCGCGATGTCGGTCCGGTGCTGCGACCCCGCCAGCCGGATCCGGTCGACGGCCTTATACGCCTTCGCCCGGGCCTGCGCCAGGTCGGAACCGGTCGCCGTCACCGACAGCACGCGCCCGCCCGCGCTGACGACCGCGTCGCCCTCGCGCCTGGTCCCGGCGTGCAGCACGTACACGTCGGGGCCGTCCTCGGCCACGACCTCGTCCAGGCCCTCGATCGGGTCGCCGGTCCGCGGGGTGCCCGGGTAGTTGTGGGAGGCGATGACCACGGTGACGGCCGCGTCCTCGCGCCAGCTGAGCGGCGGTTCGGCGTCCAGGGTGCCGTTGGCGGCGTGCAGCAGCACCCGCGCGAGCGGGGTGCGCAGCCGGGCCAGCACGACCTGGGTCTCGGGGTCGCCGAAGCGGGCGTTGAACTCGATGACGCGCACGCCGCGCGAGGTGATCGCGAGACCGGCGTAGAGCAGGCCGGAGAACGGGGTGCCGCGGCGGCGCAGCTCGTCCACGGTCGGCTGGAGCACCGTCTCCAGGACCTCGTCGACCAGCTTCGGGTCGGCCCAGGGCAGCGGCGAGTACGCGCCCATGCCGCCGGTGTTGGGGCCCTCGTCGCCGTCGAGCGCGCGCTTGAAGTCCTGCGCCGGCTGGAGCGGCAGGACGGTGACGCCGTCGGTGATGGCGAACAGCGAGACCTCGGGGCCGTCGAGGTACTCCTCGATGACGACCCGGTCGCAGGCCAGCGCGTGGGCGCGGGCCGCCTCCAGGTCCTCGGTGACGACGACGCCCTTGCCGGCCGCGAGGCCGTCGTCCTTGACCACGTACGGGGCGCCGAAGGCGTCGAGGGCCTCGTCCACCTCCTCCGGCGTGGTGCACACGTAGCTGCGGGCGGTCGGGACGCCGGCCGCGGCCATCACGTCCTTGGCGAACGCCTTGGAGCCCTCCAGCTGCGCCGCCTCGCCCGAGGGGCCGAAGACGGGGATGCCGGCGGCGCGCACGGCGTCGGCGACGCCGGCGACCAGCGGCGCTTCGGGACCGACGACGACCAGGTCGGCGCCGAGCTCGGTGGCGAGGCCGGCCACGGCCGCGCCGTCGAGGGCGTCGACCGGGCGCAGCTCCGCCACCTCGGCGATGCCGGCGTTGCCGGGAGCGCAGTACAGCGCGTTGACGTCGGGGTCGAGGGACAGAGAGCGGCACAGGGCGTGTTCGCGGGCGCCGCCGCCGATGACGAGGACCTTCACGCCATGCAGCCTAGCCCGCTCGCCGGGCGGCCCTTCGTGCGGCCACCCAAAAGCACCCCTCTACTCGTTCGTATATTCCTCTACAACGGTGGCTCCGAGCTCGCGCACGATGAGGTCGTGTCCGGTCAGGGCGCTCTCGACGAGGTCGGGATCGTCCGCCTCCGCCACGTCGTCCTCAGGCGCCACCGGCGGCGGTGCCTGCGGGACGGGCGGCTGCGGAGCGGCGGCGGCCTGCGGCGGCCGGTACGGCTGCTGCGGGGCCGACGGAGGCTGCTGCACCGGGGCGGGCGCGGGGGCAGGCGCGGCCGGGGGCGGGGTGTAGGCGGGGGCCGCCGGAGCCGGGGCGGCCGGGGCCCCGTACGACGGCGCGGGCGCACCATACGCGGCCTGCGGGGCCGACGGCGATCCTCCGCCGCCACCGCCGACCACGGCGTCGATCTTCCAGTTGACCTGGAACTGCTCGGCCAGAACGGCCTTGAGCACGTCCTCGCTGCCGCTGCTCGCGAAGTTGTCGCGGGCCCCGGCGTTGGGGAAGCCGAGCTGCAGGGTCGTCCCGTCGAAGCCGGTGACCTGGGCGTTCTGGCTGAGCAGGATCCAGGTGAACCGGCGGCGGTTCTTGACGGCCTCGAGGATGCCGGGCCACATCGCCTGCACCTGCCCGACACCGGCGGCCATCCCCGGGGAGGGCGCGGCGGCGGCCGGCGCGGCGGGGGCCGCGGCGGCGGGCGCCGGCGCCCGGTCGGCGGGCGCGGGAGCTGCGGCCGGGGCAGGCACGCCCTGCCCGGGCGTGGCCGCGCTGGGCCAGGCCCCCCGCGCCCCGGACCCGGGCTGCGCGGCCCCGGGCCAGGCGCCGGGCGCGGACGCAGGAGCCGCAGCGGGCGCAGGAGCCGGAGCGGGCGCGGCAGCCGGAGGCTGGACAGCAGCCGGCGCGGCCACCGGCGCAGGCGCTGCAGGCGGAGCCGTGGGAGCCGCGGGAGCCGCCTGCGGGGCGGCCGGCGCCATGGGATGCGCCTCGGGCCCGGGCACGTACCCCATGGCGGGCGGGGCCGCAGCCGGGACGGCGGCGGACGGCAGAGCAGCGGAGACCGGCGGCCCGCTCCGCTCCAGGCGGTCGAGCCGGGCCTGGAAGGACCGCTCGTCGTCGAAGGCGGCGGGCAGCAGCACCCGGGCGCAGATCAGCTCCAGCTGCAGCCGCGGCGAGGTGGCGCCCCGCATCTCGGTGAGCCCGGTGTTGACGAGGTCGGCGGCGCGGCTCAGCTCGGCGGCCCCGAACACCGAGGCCTGGGCCTGCATCCGCTCCACCACATCGGCGGGGGCGTCGATGAGCCCCTTCTCCGCGGCGTCCGGCACGGCGGCCAGGATCACCAGGTCCCGCAGGCGCTCCAGCAGGTCGGCGACGAAGCGGCGCGGATCGTTGCCGCCCTCGACCACCCGGTCGACGACCTCGAAGGCGGCGGCCCCGTCCCCGGCGGCGAACGCGTCCACGACGGAGTCGAGCAGCGAGCCGTCCGTGTACCCGAGCAGCGAGGTGGCCATGGCGTACGTCACACCCTCGTCGGCGGCGCCGGCGAGCAGCTGGTCCATGACGGACATGGAGTCACGGACCGACCCGGCGCCGGCCCGCACCACGAGCGGCAGCACGCCGTCCTCGACCTTGGCGCCCTCGCGGCCGCAGACCTCGCCCAGGTAGTCGCGCAGGGTGCCGGGCGGCACGAGCCGGAAGGGGTAGTGGTGCGTCCTGGACCGGATGGTCCCGATGACCTTCTCGGGCTCGGTGGTCGCGAAGATGAACTTGAGGTGCTCCGGGGGCTCCTCGACCACCTTCAGCAGGGCGTTGAAGCCCGCCGAGGTGACCATGTGCGCCTCGTCGATGATGTAGATCTTGTACCGGCTGCTCGCAGGCCCGAAGAAGGCCTTCTCGCGAAGATCACGCGCATCGTCGACACCACCGTGCGAGGCGGCGTCGATCTCGATCACGTCGATCGAGCCCGGCCCGTTCCTTGCGAGGTCCCGGCAGGACTGGCACGCGCCGCAGGGGTCGGGAGTGGGACCCTGCTCACAGTTGAGGCAGCGGGCCAGGATGCGCGCGCTGGTCGTCTTCCCGCACCCGCGCGGCCCGCTGAACAGGTACGCGTGATTGACCCGGTTGTTCCGCAGGGCCTGCATCAGCGGGACAGTGACATGCTCCTGCCCGATGACCTCGGCGAACGACTCGGGGCGATAGCGGCGGTACAGCGCAAGGGACGACACGTCTACGAGGTTATCCGGGCCCGCCGACAAAGGCGGCCCTCGTCTCCCCGGAACCGACCGTCCCCGGTGCCCGGCCGCCCGCCCCGGAACGCAAAGCGCCCCTCACGCACCCGCCAGAGCCCACTTACCCTTGCTGCCTTCCGGCCCTGGGGGAGTTGGGTGAGATAGCGCCACGTGAGGGGCTAGCCCCACCCTAGCGGATGGAGCCCCCGGGTATCGAGTTCGCAAGCACCCCTCATCGTCTTGTATTGTTCGTCGCGGAGGATTCGCCTAGAGGCCTAGGGCGCACGCTTGGAAAGCGTGTTGGGGGCAACCCCTCACGAGTTCGAATCTCGTATCCTCCGCCTCTGCCCACCAGGGCAAACGAAGGTCCCGACCGCTCAGCGGCCGGGACCTTCGTCGTTCCGTGGTTGCAGTTTTGGCTGCAGTTCCCGATCTACGCCCCTCGCTGCCGCGGGATGGCCGGGACCCGGCAGGAGTCACAGGCGATAGGGGCGTTGCCCCCGTACTGGCGCATCAACTGGCCGCCACCGATGCACGGACCGACCTCCCACGGGGACATCCCAGAGTGGCCGCGGCTGCAGCCCGCTCCACTTGTGTGATCCACATCGCACGCCGCTTCCGCTGGGTCGGCATGCGGGCGAGGGTGAAGCCGCCCGTGGGCTGCCCAAGATCCCTGACCGGCCTGGCATCGCTCCGAAACCCCCCTTCCTCGCCGGCTCGGCAGGAGCGATCGATCTCCTGCTCGGAGAAGGTGATCTCGTCGTCAGCCTCCGGCTCCGGCACCTCGGACAGGGGATCCCACTGACCGGTCAGCTCCCGCCAGGTCCGGCAGTCGGTGCGAGGAACCCACATGTGGCGGTCGGCCCGACCGCCGCCGCGGCTCGGCACGAAGACCGGCACGCTGTCCCGGGCGCTGGTCAGGATCAGATCCTCGATCCCGACGGGAGGCTTGGGCGTTCCTGCTGGCGGTGAGCGGCGGGGACGGGCACCACGGCGTCCTGTCCTGGGCCGAGCTCGACGCGGACTTCGGGGACAGCCCGGTGCTGCTGGCGACCCGCCTCGACGGGGAGGAGGTCGACGGGGCGGGCGCGCAGCTGGTGGTGCCGGCGGACCGGTGCGGGGCGCGGTACGTCAGCGCCGTGACACAGGTGTGGTTCGGCGCGCTCGCTCCGCCGGACCCTGCCGGTCAGCCGGTCAGGCGTCAGGCGTCAGGCGGTGGCCAGGGAGATCTCCGTCGCCTTGATGAGGGCGACGACGGAGGACCCGGCGGACAGGCCGAGGGCCTCGGCGGCGTCCTTGGTGATGGCGGCGGTCAGCCCGGCCCCGTTCACGTCCACCTTGACCGACGCCATGGCGCCGCCGACGGAGACGTCGGCGACGGTCCCGGACAGCTGGTTGCGGATGCTGATCCCGTCGACGGCGGCGGTGGCCAGCGCCACCTCGGTCGCCTTGACCAGGGCCTTCACGGCGGAGCCGGCGGCAAGGCCGAGGTCCTTCGCGGCGTCGGTGGTGATGGCGGCGGTGAGGTCCTGGCCGCCCTCCAGCCGGACCTTGACCGTGGTCATGGCCTCGCCGGAGGTGAGGGAGGTGACGGTGCCGGCGATCTGGTTCCGGATGCTCAGGCTGCCCACGGGCTAAACCTCCGTCATCTTCGGCATGTCGCCGACCTTCGTCGACATGTCGATGACGGCGAAGGCCGCGCCCTGCTGGTCCGTCAGCGCGGCGAAGCGGCCGAACGGGCTGTCCATCGGCCCGAAGTGGAGCTGCCCGCCGAGCTTCTTCGCCTTGGCCACGGCCTCGTCGCAGTCCGGGACCGCGAAGTAGACCTGGATGTACGAGGGGATCTCCGCCGGGAACTCCTCGCCCATGCCCATCCGGCCCAGCACCGGCCGGTCCGCGCCGCCGAGGTGGTAGACCCGGTAGTCCATCCCGGCCGCCTCGGGGCTGTCGCCCATGTCCATCTGCTGGGCGCCGTACGGGAAGACCCGCGGGAGGAAGGCGTCCGCCTTGGCGACGTCGCGGCTGAAGACCTCCGCCCAGGCGAAGGCCCCGTTCTCGCCGACCTTCTCGAAGCCCTTGTGTTCGCCCGGCTGCCAGACGCCGAAGACCGCGCCGCTCGGCTCCTTGGCGATCACCATGGTGCCGAACGAGCCCACCTGCATCGGGCCCATCATCACCTCGCCGCCCGCCGACCTGATCTTCTCCGCGGTGGCCGCCGCGTCGTTCGACGCGAAGTACAGACACCACTGCGACGGGGCGTCGGCGCCGGGCATCGGCGGGACGACCGCCGCCACGGCCTTGCCGCCGGAGTAGGCCTGCGTGTAGTTGCCGTACTCTCCGGCGGCCTCGCCGAAGGTCCAGCCCAGCACCTCCCCGTAGAAGGACTTGGCGGCCTCCACGTCCTTGAACATCGCGTCCGTCCAGCAGGGCGTGCCTTCCGGGAACTCACCCATGATCGATCGACTCCTGTGTCGTGTCGTGAGGTCGTGCGTGACTCGTGTTCCGGTTCCGGGTTCTCACGCTAGGGCCGCGGTGTGCCTCGCGCGCGGGGAACGCGCCCACGCGAGAGGCTGGATCCATGGACATCACGATGCGCCTCGCCCAGCAGCCGGAGGCCGACGAGCTGCTCGGCCGCAGTCCCCTCGCCGCGCTCGTCGGGATGCTGCTGGACCAGCAGGTGCCGATGGAATGGGCGTTCTCCGGTCCGTACACGATCGCCCGGCGGATGGGGGCGGACGACCTGGACGCGCACGCCATCGCCGCCCAGGACCCCGAGGCCTTCGCGGCGCTGCTCTCGCAGAAGCCGGCCGTGCACCGCTACCCGGGGTCGATGGCGAAGCGGGTGCAGCTGCTGTGCGCGTACCTGGTGGAGCACTACGACGGGGACGCGGAAGGCATCTGGCGCGGCGTGGAGAGCGGCGCGGAGCTGCTGGAGCGGCTCAAGGAACTGCCCGGCTTCGGCGAGCAGAAAGCGCAGATCTTCCTGGCGCTGCTGGGCAAGCAGCTGGGCGTGCGCCCGAAGGGCTGGCGCGAGGCGGCCGGCGGCTACGGGGAGGCGAACGTGTACCGGTCGGCGGCGGACATCACGGGGCCGGAGTCCCTGGCCAAGGTGCGGGCGCACAAGCAGGAGATGAAGGCGGCGGCAAAGGCGCAGAAGTCCGAGAAGGCCGGGAAGGCCGAGAAGCCCGGGAAGGCAGCCGAGGGCGGGAAGTGACCTTCCGGCCGTGCCGGATTGACCGGGAATCCAGGCCCCCGATTGACCCCTGTGGCCGGTCAACCCGGCCCGTAGGTTGGGGGTCATGAACGAGATGACGCAGCCGAACGAGACGCAGCCGAACGAGACGCAGTCGAACGAGGTCCTCACCCGCGCCGCCACCGCCGAGACGATCACCGACGGTCCCGGCAGCACGATCACCCTGCTGACCGACACCCCCGAGCTCACCTGCAACACCGCCACCTTCGAGGAGGGCGCGGCCGGAGCCCCGGTGCACTTCCACACCAGGGCGACCGAGTTCTTCCACGTCATCTCCGGCCGGCTCGACGTGCTCGTCGGCGACGAGGTCAAGACGCTGACCGCAGGCGACTTCCTCTCGGTCCCGGCCGGCGTCAAGCACGCCTTCGCCCCCTCGCCGGGCCACGCTGCCGAGGTCTTCGTCGGATTCACGCCCGGCATGGGCCGCTTCGACTACTACCGGCTGCTGGGCCGGGTCCGCGCCGGCGGGGCCACGGTGCAGGACATCATCGACAGCCAGCCCGTGTACGACAACCACTACGCGGAGAGCGGGGCCTGGGCCGGGCGCCTGCGCAGCGCCGACGCGTAGACCTCGTCCGCATCCAGCCGCCGCAGCTCCTCCGCGAGCAGCTCGGCCAGGCTGCGGATCTTCAGGGCCACCGTGCGGTCCGGGCTGCCCGGCAGGATCAGGGCGGCCAGCGCCCCGTCGGGGCGGTCGACCCGGATCTCGCCCTGCGGGGTGTCCAGCCGGACCCCGGTGACCACCGGACCGGCCGTGGCGACGCGCTCGACCGGCACCCCCAGCCGGTCCTCCAGCCAGCGCGCCAGCAGCTCGGCGCTCGGGTTGTCCGGCTCGCTCTCCACCGCCCCGCCGGTGACCGGCAGCGGCTTCTGGTCCATCGCGGCCGCCAGCAGCGAGCGCCAGGGCGTCAGCCGCGTCCAGGCCAGGTCGGTGTCGCCGGGCGCGTACACGGCGGCCCGCTCGTCCAGGGCGGCCACCGGGTCCACGGCCGCCTCGGCGTCCGTTATCCGGCGCTGCGCGAGCGCGCCCAGCGGATCCCGGGCCGGATCGGCCGGGGCGTCGGCCGGCCACCAGGCCACCACCGGGGCGTCCGGCACCAGCAGCGGCAGGACCACCGAGCCCGCCTGCCCGGTGAGCGCCCCGTGCAGGCGCAGCACCACGATCTCCCCGGTCCCGGCGTCCGAGCCGACGCGGAGCTCGGCGTCCAGCCGGGTCTGGCGCAGCTTGTGCGGGCCGCGGGCGGTGCGGTTGATGACGACGATGATGCGGCACGGGTGCTCGCGCGAGGCCTCCGTCGCCGCGCGGATCGCGTCGTACGCGTTCTCCTCGTCGGTGGCGATCACGAGCGTCAGCACCAGGCCGCTGGTGGGGCTGCCGATCGCGCGCCGCGCTTCGAGCAGGGCCCGGTCGACCTTGCCGGAGGTGGTGTCGGTGAGTTCGGTGCGCATGCCCCGAAGTCTGTCAGCGCGGGGCCGCCCGGCGTCACCCGGCCGCGGAACCCGGCCCGCAATCCGTCACCTGTATCCGCTGTATCCGCGGCCCAGACCCGTGACCCCGTACGTCCGGGTGCCCCGTACGTCCGTCACCTGCGCCGCTTGGCCGTCCCGAAGAGCGAGCGCGAGATCTCCCGGCCCAGCTGGGTCCCGACCGAGCGGGCCAGTGAGCGGAACAGCCCGCTCCCCACCACCTGCTGAGTGAGCGACGGTTCCTGCCGGGGCGCGCGGCGGTGTGCCTTCGCCGCTTCCTCGGCCGCCTCCTTGGCTGCCTCCTTGGCCTTTTTCTCGGCTTGTTTCGCGGCCTCCGCCTCGGCCGCCGCGGCCTCCGCCGCCGCCTCGGCGGCCGCCTGCTCGGCGCTGATCCTCTCGTACGCCGACTCGCGGTCGACCGGCTCGGCGTAACGCGGCCACAGCGGCGAGGACTTCACCGCCCGGTCCAGCTCCGCCGCCCCGACCGGGCCCATCAGCGACTGCGGGGCGCGCAGCCGGGTCGCCGCGACCGGGGTCGGGGCGCCCTTCTCGCTGAGCACGGTGACCACCGCCTCGCCGGTGCCGAGCTGCATCAGGAGCTCCTCGAGGTCGTACTCCGAGTTCGGGAAGGTCTTCACGGTGGCCTTCAGCGCCTTGGCGTCGTCGGGGGTGAAGGCACGCAGCGCGTGCTGGACCCGGTTGCCGAGCTGGGCGAGGACGTCCGCCGGGACGTCCTTGGGCGTCTGCGTCACGAGGAACACGCCGATGCCCTTGGAGCGGATGAGCCGGACGGTCTGGGTGATGGATTGCAGGAACGCCTTCGAGGCCCCGTTGAAGAGCAGGTGCGCCTCGTCGAAGAAGAAGACGAGCTTGGGCCGGTCCAGGTCGCCGACCTCCGGCAGATCGCCGTAGAGGTCGGCGAGCAGCCACATCAGGAAGGTGGAGAAGAGCTGCGGCTTGTCCTGGACCGCCGGCAGCTCCAGTACGGAGACCACCCCGCGCCCGTCCGCGGCGGTGCGCAGCAACTCGCCCGTGTCGAAGTCGGGCTCGCCGAAGAACGCGCCGGCGCCCTGCTGTTCGAACGCGGTGAGCGCGCGCAGGATCACCCCGGCGGTGACGGTCGACAGCCCGCCGATGCCCTTCAGTTCGGCCTTGCCCTCGTCGGAGACGAGGAAGGCGACGACCGCCCGCAGGTCCTTGAGGTCGATCAGCTCCAGGCCCTTGGCGTCGGCGTAGTGGAAGATCAGGCCGAGGGACTGCTCCTGCGTCTGGTTGAGCTGCAGCACCTTCGACATCAGGACGGGGCCGAAGCCGGTCACGGTGGCCCGCAGCGGGATGCCCGGCCCGATCCCGCCGAGCGAGTAGAACTCGGCGGGGACTCCGGCCGCCTTCCAGTCCTGGCCGACCTCGGCGGCGCGCTGCGCGGTCCTGTCGTTCGCCGCGCCCGGCGCCGAGATGCCCGAGACATCGCCTTTGATGTCGGCGAGGAACACGGGCACGCCGTGCGCGGAGAGCTGTTCGGCGATGAGCTGGAGGGTCTTCGTCTTGCCGGTGCCGGTGGCGCCCGCGACCAGCCCGTGCCGGTTGAGCATCGAGAGCGGGATGCGGATCTGGCGGTCCGGCAGACAGGTCCCGTCCCAGAGCAGGGCGCCCAGTTCGAGTGCGGGGCCGGTGAAGGCGTACCCGGCGGCGATCCGGTCGGCGGCCGGGGAGGCAGGGGACCCCGAAGGCGCCGACGCCGCCGAAGACGCCGAAGACGCCGAAGACGCCGAAGACGCCGGGTCGGTGCTCTCGCTCATAGAACTCTCCCGAATGAGGCCCCTATGCCACTTTTGCACCGACCGGGCGAGGCTGCGCCCGCAGGCACCGGCCCGGTAGGCTTTCCGTGTGATCTTCAAGCGCATCGGAAACGGGCGGCCGTACCCCGACCACGGCAGGGAAACCACCCGGCAGTGGGCGGATGTCGCCCCGCGCCCGGTCCGGCTCGACCAGTTGGTGACGACCAAGGGGCAGCTGGACCTCGAGACGCTGCTCGCCGAGGACTCCACCTTCTACGGGGACCTCTTCGCCCACGTCGTGAAGTGGCAGGGCGACCTGTACCTGGAGGACGGGCTGCACCGCGCCGTGCGCGCGGCCCTCCAGCAGCGCCAGGTGCTGCACGCGCGCGTCCTCGAAATGGACTGACGCACCGCCTCGCGACACCGCGCGACGCACTGCGTCCCCCGAACCGGCGAGCGGATGCCGCCGGTCGCTTCTTCGGTTCCCGATTCGCGCGAATTGCGCCTTTCGGGTCGGTCTTGCCCTATCAACAGATCATTCGGTGGGCATCGGCAGCGGCCGGTATTACGCTGCGCCCATGAGCATGCTCACTCCCCCCGGCATGGGCGGAAAGTACCGCGTGACGGGAGCGGCCTACCCCCGCATGAGCCGTCCGCGCCGCCGCCGCCGGATCGTCTTCACCCTGCTCGGCGCAGTCCTCGGCCTCGCCGTGCTCGGCTACGGATCGCTGCAGCTCATCCACGTGTTCCGCGGGGAGGGCGGCAGCGCGAAACAGGGCGGCGCCACGGCCGCGAAGCACTGCCCGAGCGAGGGGCCCAAGGCGGGCGCCGCCCCTGCGAGCGCCGCCGCCCCGGTCGCCCTCCCGCAGCCCGGCGAGATCACGGTCAACGTGTACAACGCCACGCAGCGGGCGGGGCTGGCGAAGGCCGTCGGCGACGAGCTGAAGAAGCGCGGCTTCGCCATCGGCCACGTCGGCAACGCCCCCGCCGACTTCGACAAGAAGGTCCCCGGGACGGGGATGCTGGTGGGCTCGGCCAAGACCGCCAAGGCCGCGTACGCCGTGCTCAGCACGCAGATCGAGGGCGACTCGCAGCAGAACGACGCCCGCGAGGGCGCCGACATCGACCTGATCCTCGGCGACGCCTTCAAGGACCTGAGCCCGAAGGAGGCCGCCGACAAGGAGCTGGCCCTCCTGGCCCACCCCCAGCCGGTGCCGGCCGCCTCCTGCTGACCGCGCTGCCGCCGCCCGCGTACGGCGGCAGCGCGTCGCCGGCGTCCTACTCGGCGGAGCCGTACATGCGGTCGCCCGCGTCGCCCAGGCCCGGAACGATGTAGCCGTGCTCGTTGAGCCGCTCGTCCACCGCGGCCGTCACGACCGTCACCGGCGTGCCCGCGAGCTCGCGCTCCATGACCTCGACGCCCTCCGGCGCGGCCAGCAGCACCACGGCCGTGACGTCGTCGGCGCCGCGCTTGATCAGCTCCTGGATCGCCGCGACCAGCGTGCCGCCCGTGGCCAGCATCGGGTCGACGACGTAGACCTGGCGCCCCGAGAGGTCCTCGGGCATGCGCGTCGCGTACGTGGAGGCCTCCAGGGTCTCCTCGTTGCGGACCATGCCCAGGAAGCCCACCTCGGCGGTCGGCAGCAGCCGCACCATGCCGTCGAGCATGCCGAGGCCGGCGCGCAGGATCGGCACCACCAGCGGGCGCGGGTGCGACAGCTTCACACCGGTGGTCGCCGCGACCGGGGTCTCGATGTCGGACTGCTCGGTGCGCACGTCCCGGGTGGCCTCGTACGCGAGGAGCGTCACCAGCTCGTCGGCGAGCCGACGGAAGGTGGGGGAGTCGGTGCGCTTGTCGCGCAGGGTGGTCAGTTTGTGCGCCACCAACGGGTGATCGACGACCTGCAAACGCACAACATCCTCCAAGGCTCAAGAGTCGGGTTTCGACCTGCGACCAGCAAAAACGGCCGCACGGTTTCGCGACCCACAGCCAAAAGGCTACGCGGTGTGCGCACCCCCGTGCGCCCGAACGCCCGGGATGCGGCCCGCCCGGTGGCCCAGCACCCTGGACGGGTGAGCACCGCACCCGTGATCGCGGCCGTGGACGGATCCGAGCACAGCCTGCGGGCCCTGGAGTGGGCCCGCAGCGCGGCGCTCCGGCACGGCACGGGCCTCGTCGTGGCCCACGTCCTGCCCGACAGCGCCCAGCTGTACGCGGGCCGGCGCACCGCCCTGGCCGACCCGGCCGCCCCGCAGGAATACCCCGACCCGGTCGCGGACCGGGTCCGGGCCCTGCTGGAGGAGGCCCCCGAACTGCCGGACGAGGTGCGGTACGAGGCCCTGGAGGGCTCCGTTCCGGAGGCGCTGCGGGTGATCGGGGCCGAGGCCCGGATGCTGGTGATGGGCTCGCGCGGGCGCGGCGGCTTCACCGCCCTGCTGCTCGGCTCCAACAGCCGCGCCGTGGCCACGACGGCGCCGTGCCCGGTGGTGGTCGTCCCGCACGCGGAGCGCGCCGCGGGGGACACGGGGGACGCGGGGGACTCAGGAGGCGCTGCCCCCGGTCCCGGGCCGTCCGCCGGGCGGGTGGTCCTCGGCCTGCACGCCGCCGAGACCCCCGAGGACGTCCTGGCCTTCGCCTTCGCGGAGGCCGCCGCACGGGGGACCACCGTCCAGGTGGTCTCGGCGTACGCCATCCCGCCCGCGCCCGTCGTCATGGTCGACACCCCCTTCGCCGTCCTCACCCCCGAGGGGCTCGCGGACGAGGCGGACGCCGTCCCGGCCGAACGGGAGATGCTGCGCGCCCAGACGGAACGGCTGCAGCCGCTGCGGGACCGCTGGCCGCAGGTCCCGGTCGAGCAGGCCGCCGTGCCCGGGGACGCGGCGGGCCGCCTCGTGGACGCCTCCCGGTCGGCGGCCCTGGTCGTGGTGGGCCGCCACCACCCGCGCCGCAGCGTCCGGGGGCTGGCGATCGGCTCGGTGGCCCACGCGGTCCTGCACCACGCGCACGGCCCGGTCGCCGTGGTGCCCGCCCTGTCGGACGACGCCTGACCTGCGAAGGGGTGGCATCAAACCGGCCGTCCGAGGGAAGGTGGGGTGCGGGGGTGTACGAGCGGACCAGCCTGGGGTGGTGCCGATGCCCGAGACGCAGCCGAGCCGAGACGACGGCGAGGACGCGGCGCCGGAAACCGCGGCGCAGCGCAGAGCGCGCCGTGCGCAGTTCCTGCGCGACCTGATGGAAGCGCGCGCCCTGCGCGACCGGGTCCAACCCCGCCGCGCCCGCGCAGCCCGCATGCGCCAACAAATGCGCATGCGCACCTTCCGCTGGTAACCCGCCCTTCGCAGCCGTCTCCGGCACCCCCGGCCCCCGCCACCATTCGAAGCGGGGGCCCGCCAACTCCAGCCCCGCCGGCGCTTGAGGCGCGAGCCCTGGGGCAGCGCCCCAGAAACCCAACCGACCCCGCCACCACCTGAGCCGGGGGCCCGACAAATCAAGCCCTGCCGGCGATTGAGGCGCGGGTCCGGGCAGAGCCCCGTACCCGGCGGAGCCGGGATCCCAGAGCTTCCGCCCCCATCCCGAAGCCCGGGGCCGCCAACTCCAGCCCCGCCGGCGTTTGAGGCGCGGGCTTCGGGGCGGCGCCCCGAGGAACCCGGCTCCGCCGGGCAGGGGGGGGGGGCCGGGCCCCGGCCCCCCGCGGGCCGGCCGGGGGGGGTGGGGGGGGCGGGGGGGGCGGGT
>NZ_JBEYXK010000031.1:0-72500 GCF_040645035.1 Streptomyces sp. NPDC046876
CCGAAGGCCATCGCGAAGCGACGCGACGAAGGAGCGCCCTTGACGCGCCGGCCCGCACCGAAAGGACAATGGGCGGCCGGGACGCCCCCGGACACTCCCCGACCCCGCCCCACCGTGACCCCGCCCCTCGGCCCCGTCCGACCATCCAGCCCCGCCCCAGGCCACCCCCCTCACCACCCCACCCCCTCACCCCCCCGCCCGCCCCGACAGCGTTGCCGTCTGGCGGAGGGCTGCTACCAGGGGGGACGTGCGCAGGGCGTGGGAGATGCGGAGGAGGTCTCGCGGTGCTTGCGGGATGTCGGTCGGGTTCTCGTCGCTCGAGACGATGACCGCGCCGTCGGGGTCTGCCGTGCGGGCGCGGACCGCGGCGGTGAGCATGACCGCCTCGGCCACCGCGCGGGCCGTCTCCTCGTCCGAGCCGCTCGCGCGGGCCAGCTCGTACGCGCGGTCCCGATGGCGGTCGTCGAAGTACGGGCCCAGCTGCAGGAACGCGTCGTGGATGTCCGACTCCCGCTGGATCATCCGCAGCTCGAGCGGCGACCACCACGGCATCCTCACGCACGGCGTGCCGCTCGGGGTGCACGGCTGGACCTCGGCCCACAGGGGGCCGAGGCGCCGGTACGTGGTCCACGTCTTCCAGGTGTCGGACAGCCGCTGGCACACCAGGGGCAGGACGAAGCCGATGGCGCTGATCAGTGCGCCGACGGAGGCGAGCGGTGGGGCCACGTACGTGCTCAGGTCGTCGAGGTCGTGCCCGATCCAGCGGGCGACCACCGCGGAGATCTTGGTGGCGTCGTAGCTGAGGTTGAAGACGTAGCCGATGACGATGATCATCAGGCCGGTCCGCAGCCAGCCGCGCACCTGGAGGGACCAGCGCCAGCACATCGCGACCATGACGACGGCGGCGACCAGGTGGGCCGTCAGGTAGAGGCCGATCACCACCTGGATGTAGGGCGTGCTGGCGTAGTACGTGTCGAAGTCGCGCAGCCGCTCGACCGGGGCCTCGCCCAGGACGAAGAGCACGACTAGAACGGCCGCGACTCCGCCGTAGCCGACGATCCAGCGGCGCGAGATGCGCCGGGTCTGCTCGGGCGGGCCGCCGCGCCAGTTCACTATCAGCACCAGGCAGGCGGCGCTGAACAGGGTGATGAGGCAGTAGACGAGGGGGGCGGAGAAGTTGCTGACGCCGGTCCAGCGGTTGACCGCCGCGATGGTGGGGGGAGCGGCGAAGGTGAAGACCGATCCGGCCAGGATCAACAGCGAGCAGACCGAGCGCAGCAGCGGGTCCCGCCAGTTGTGGCGCAGGGCCGGCAGCTTGAAGGCGAGTGCGACGCCCAGCGCGGCTGCCGGTATGTAGTAGTCCTGGCCGTTCAACGGTCGTTCCTGTGCCCCCGGTATCCGAGCGAGGCCTCGATGCGGCCTGCCAGCTGGTCGCGCTGCGCGGGTGCGCGGTGGCTCGCGGAGCCCGCGAGCCAGGTGCGGCAGCGGCTGCCGAGCAGCAGGCCGAAGGTTTCGGCCTCGGTTTCCTCCTGGACGTCCGCGCGCGTGCGTGCGGCGACGCGGCGGACGGTTTCGCCGATGTCGGCCTCGTCGGACAGCAGTCGGGCGGCGACGGCGGCTCCGTCGACGTGGTGGCTGCAGTGGCCGGCCTTCATGTGCCACAGTTCGTGGCCCAGGATGACGAGTTGGTGGTCCGGTGCGGTGCGTTCCTCGATGACCACGAGATCGCGGTCCGCCATGTCGAGCCACAGGCCGCTGGCCGTCCCGGGCGGGAAGGAGGCCATCCGGAAGTCCACCCGGCGGCCGCGGTGTTTGCTCATGCCCTCGCAGAGGGCGGCGTAGAGGTCCGCGGGTTCCACGGGCGCGGGCAGCCGGAGGCCGGCCACCAGTTCGCCGCACAACCGGCGCTGCTCTCTGCCTATGCTCACCGTTCTCCCCGTCGGCGCGGATCCGGATCAGGACTCAAGGATCAGACCCAGACTCTCGACTGGGTCAGGATTCGTTCGGTTTGACGCTTTCGAGGAGCATGTCCAGCCATTCCGTCACCTTGTCGCGGTGCTTGTCACTGGGCAGTTGGGCGGCGCGCCAGGCGATGCCCCGGACACCGTGGTTCTGCAGGAGTCTTGCCAGCGGGTCGCCGATCGAAGCCGCCGGGGCGGGTACGGTTTCGCGCGAGCGGATCGCGTAGTCCTGGAGGAGCTGCTGCTCGGTGCGCAGGAGGGCGTCGGTGAGGGCGTCGGAGTCGTGGGCGGTGAGGAAGCCGGCGTGGACGCCGAAGAAGCGCTGGATCGCGTCGCAGTGCTCCATGGTGGGCCGGCGGTCGCCGTTGATCAGGGCGCCGGCCTGCTGGCGGGACATGCCCGCGCCGTCGGCGATCTCCTGCTGGGTGTAGCGGCGGCCGTTGGGTTTCAGCCTGGTGCGCCGGAGCAGGTCGAGGCGCTGGAGGAAGCGGGCCTGCAGACAGGGTTCGCCGGCCGGCCGGCCGTCCAGCAGGCTCTTGACCACGTCGGCGGGCACACCGGAGGCCTCGGAGAGGCGGCGCAGGTCGAAGACCTTGTTCAGGTCGCGGCCCATTTTGCCCGCGAGTTCTGCGACGCGCGTGACGGTGGCTGCCAGGGACGGGTTGGCCACCGCGACGGGAGCCGGGAAGCCGTCTGTCACCAGTGGTTCTCCTAGATCGCGGCGAGTCGGTACGGGCACATGGTCGGCTTTTGGAATCTAGCCGTTCCGCCGCCGCAGGGCCAGAACTTGCCACAGCTGTGGCGGGAATGAGCTGTCAAGAGGCTGGAATTGCCACGATAGTTGACACTCGAATGAAGTCGGTAGCAGGATCGCCAGAGGAAATTGAAGATCCAGACCGTGAGGAGGGGGAGCTCTCGGTGCTACATCTCGCAGCGGTGGGCCCGTCCGATGGCCTCGCCCGAGCCGGTGAGGAGTGCCTGGCGGGCGAGGAGTCCGCACGCGGCGCAGTGCGGTCGGAGCGACGCAAGGAGATTTTGCGCCAGCGCCGCGAGGAGCTGGGCCTCAGCCAGGAGGACGTCGCCGCGCGCCTGCGCATCAGTGTGCGTGCGTACGGCAATTGGGAACGCGGTCTGGTCAAGGAGTGGACCGACCGCAAGCTGCTCGCCTTGGCCGAGGCCCTGGAGATGAGTGAGCGTCAGTGCTTCTGGCTGTTCCGCGTCATGGTCGACCGGGACCCCCCGTCGACCTGGCGGGCGGCCGAGGAGAACCGGCTGCCCGAGGACCCGGCCCAGCGCGACTACCTGTGCGACTACGCCGCCCTCATGGAGGCCGTGCCCTACCCCAGCTTCCTGGTCGACCACCGCTGGGACGTGGCGCTCACCAACTCGGCGTTCGACAAGCTCTTCCAGTCGGTGCGCCCGCACCCGACGGCCCTTCCCGACGACAACTTCCTGCGCTTCGTGCTGTTCCACCCGGACGCGGCGGCCGTGCTGGAGGACCACGAGCCGGCCTGGTGCGTTCCGCTGCTGGCCCAGTTCGCGGCCGCGCTGGAGGCCGCCCCGCAGGACGAGGCGCTGACCAGCATCCGCCAGGAGGTGGCCCGCGACCCCTTCATGGAGGCGGCCTACCGCTACGGCGTGCCGCACTGGCTCGCCACGCACGGGGCCGAGGCCGCCGAGCGCGACGGCGCGGTGCGCACGGTGCGCCACTGGGACCCGGCGAAGGGGCTCGTCCGCTGCCGGCTGGTGGCCGAATCGAGCCGTATGCTCGACGCGATGGGGCTCACCCGGATCACCATGATCCTGTCGGCGCCGCAGGGCGCCGCGGCAGGACCGGTCAGCCGTTCGGGCGCCCCGCGCCACCAGGGCCCCCGGCTGCGCGCCGTGCCGGCGCTGGAGGACTGAGCACCCCCGCGGCCCGGCAGGGGACACTGGAGCCCTCACTCGTGTGCCGGAGACCGGATGTCACGGATCGTGGCACGGAATGTGGCACCGGTCGTGGCACCGGCCCCGGCGCGGACGAAGGGCGGTAGGAGCGTGCGGCTGACCATCCTCGGCGGGGGCGGATTCCGGGTACCGCTCGTGTACGGAGCGCTGCTCGGCGACCGGGCCGAGGGGCGGGTGTCCCATGTGACGCTGTACGACGAGGACCGTGCCCGGCTCACGGCCATGGCCCGGGTCCTCGCGGACCAGGCGGCGGCGGCCGCCCCGGCCGCGGCCGCCCCGGTCGCGCCCGCCCAGGCCGGGCCCGTCCCGGTCGCGCCCGCCCCGGTCGTGGCCGTCACCACCGATCTCGACGAGGCCCTGCGCGGCGCCGACTTCGTCTTCTCCGCCGTCCGCGTCGGCGGCCTCGAAGGGCGCGCCGCCGACGAGCGGGTCGCCCTGGCCGAGGGAGTGCTGGGCCAGGAGACGGTGGGCGCGGGCGGGATCGCGTACGGCCTGCGGACCGTGCCGGTGGCCCGGGAGATCGCCCGCGCCGTGGCCCGGGTGGCCCCGGAGGCGTGGGTCATCAACTTCACCAACCCTGCGGGGCTGGTCACCGAGGCCATGGCGGAGGTGCTCGGCGACCGGGTGATCGGCATCTGCGACTCCCCGGTCGGCCTCGGCCGCCGCGTGGCCCGGCTGCTGGGCGCCCGTCCGCAGGACGCGTGGATCGACTACGTCGGCCTCAACCACCTGGGCTGGCTGCGGGGCCTGCACATCGGCGGCCGCGACCGGTTGCCCGATCTGCTGGCCGACACCGCGGCGCTGGAGTCCTTCGCGGAGGGCCGGCTCTTCGGCGCCGACTGGCTGCGCTCGCTCGGCGCCATCCCGAACGAGTACCTGCACTACTACTACTTCAACCGTGACACCGTACGGGCCTATACGCAGGCCGAGCAGACCCGCGGCGCGTTCCTGCGCGACCAGCAGCGCGGCTTCTACGCCGAGGCCGGCCGGCCCGGCCTGCCCGCCGGTGCGGCCCTGGCCGCCTGGGACCGGACCCGCGCCGAGCGCGAGGCCACGTACATGGCCGAGAACCGCGAGGCGGCCAGCGCCGGCGAGCGGGACGACAGCGACCTGGAGTCCGGCGGCTACGAGAAGGTCGCCCTCGCCCTGATGCGGGCCATCGCCCGCGACGAGCGCACCACCCTCATCCTGAACGTCCGCAACCGCTCCACGCTGTCCGTGCTCGACGCCGATGCGGTCATCGAGGTGCCCTGCCTCGTCGACGCCAACGGCGCCCACCCGGTCGCCGTCGACCCGCTGCCCCTGCACGCGGCCGGTCTGGTGACCTCCGTCAAGGCGGTCGAGCGCGAGGTTCTGGCGGCCGCGGCGAGCGGCTCGCGCGCCGACGCCGTGAAGGCCTTCGCGCTGCACCCGCTGGTCGACTCCGTCGCGGTGGCCCGCCGCCTGCTCGACGCGTACGCCGCGCAGCACCCGGGCCTGGCCTACCTGCGCTGATCCCCGCCCGGCCTCGCCCGGACGGCCCAGCGCCGCATGCGCCGCGGCGGCGGCCCTGTGAGAGTGCGTGGTGTGACCACTGCACCCGCGGCCGCCGCGGCGCCGCCCCAGCTGGACCTGCGGCGGCGCAACGTCATCTTCGGCACGATCATGCTGGGCGTGCTGCTCGCGGCGCTCGACCAGACGATCGTGGGCACCGCTCTGCCCACGATCGTGGCGGACCTCGGCGGCGGCGACCACATGTCCTGGGTCGTCACGTCCTATCTGCTCGCCGAGACCATCTCCACCGCCCTGGTGGGCAAGTTCGGCGACCTCTTCGGCCGCAAGCTCGTCTTCCAGATCTCGGCGATCGTGTTCATCTCCGGCTCGTTCCTGTGCGGCCTGGCCGGCAACATGACGCTGCTCATCGTCTGGCGCGGAGTGCAGGGCGTGGGCGCCGGCGGCCTGATGGTCACCGCCATGGCGCTGATCGCCGACGTCGTGCCGCTGCGCGAACGCGGCAAGTACCAGGGCGCGATCGGCGCCGTCTTCGGCGTCGCGACCGTCATCGGCCCCCTCCTCGGCGGGATCTTCACCGACCAGCTGAGCTGGCGCTGGGCCTTCTACGTCAACGTGCCCATCGCGATCCTCGTGGTGATCGCCGCCGCCCGCACCATCCCCGTGGTACGGGCCGAGGGCCGGCCCCGTATCGACTACCTGGGCATCGCCCTCGTCGCCGTCGGTTCCGGCGCGGTGGTCCTCGCCACCAGCTGGGGCGGCAACAAGTACGCATGGAGCTCGCCGACCATCATCGCCCTGTTCGCGGGCGGCGCCGCGGCCCTCGCCCTGTTCTGCCTGGTCGAGACGCGCGCGGCCGAACCGATGCTGCCGATGCGGCTGTTCGCCAACCCCGTCTTCAGGGTCTGCTCGGTGCTCAGCTTCATCGTCGGCTTCGCCATGCTCGGCGCCATGACCTTCCTGCCGACGTACCTGCAGTACGTGGACGGCGACTCGGCCACCTGGTCCGGGGTCCGCACGCTGCCGCTGGTCTTCGGCCTGCTGCTCTGCTCGATCCTCAGCGGCAGCGTCACCGGAAGGACCGGCCGCTACCGGATCTTCCCGATCATCGGCAACCTCGTCATGGCCATCGGGCTGTATCTGCTGTCCCGCATGCAGCCGGGCACCAGTGCCTGGCTGGAATCCCTCTACATGTTCGTGCTCGGCATGGGCATCGGCCTGAGCATGCAGGTGCTCACGATCGCCGTGCAGAACACCGTCGAATACGCCGACCTCGGCACCGCCACCTCCGGCGTCACCTTCTTCCGTACGCTCGGCGGCTCGTTCGGCGCGGCGGTCTTCGGCACCATCTACGCCAACAGCCTCGGCCCGCAGCTGGACCGGGCCGTCCAGGACGCGGCCCGCGCCACGGGAGCCGACCCCGCGCGGCTCGGGGCCGCCGCGCAGAGCCCCCAGGGGGTCCACGGACTCCCGCCGGACCAAGCCCCGTACATCATCGACGCCTACGCGGACGCCCTGCACACCGTGTTCCTGTGGACGGTGCCGGTCGCCCTCGTCGGGTTCGTCGTCGCGCTCTTCCTCAAACAGGTCACCCTGCGCGACACCGCCCGCGCCGCATCCACGGACATGGGCGACGGGTTCGGCTCCCCGGTCACCGCCTCCGGCGACTCGGCCAAGCTGCTGGAGCTGGCCGTCGGCAAACTCGTCCGGAACATGGGGGCCGACACGGCCCGGCAGCTCGTGCACGGCTCGGACACCCGGCTGGACATCGCCGGGGCGTGGGCCGTGATGCAGGTCGAGCTGGCGACCCGCACGATCGGCTACGCCAGCCTCGGACTCATCGCCTCGCGCCGGCACCTGCCCCCCGAGGTCCTGCTGCCCGTCTTCGAGCGGATGGTCGACGAGGGCTATCTGACCCGCGAGGGCAACTTCCTGGCGCTGACCCCGGCGGGGGAGCGGGAGGCCGCTGTCATCTCGGCCGCATGGGCCCGCTGGCTGGGCGACGAGCTGGAGAAGGACCGCGGCCGCCCGGGCGGCGCAGAACTGCGCGCGGCGACCGACGCCCTCGCCAAGCGGCTGCTGGCGGAGGACCTCCGCGAGGGCACCTTCGCGCCGAGGGCCCCGGCCGGGGTGTAGCTCCGGCTACTCGTCGCCGCCGGTCGCCGGGCCTTCGGTTGCCGTCAGATAGTC
Source organism: Streptomyces sp. NPDC046876 (assembly GCF_040645035.1). NCBI lineage: Bacteria > Bacillati > Actinomycetota > Actinomycetes > Kitasatosporales > Streptomycetaceae > Streptomyces > Streptomyces sp. NPDC046876. Next base: position 7,590 of record NZ_JBEYXK010000031.1, read on the forward strand.
GTACGAAGGCACGGGCGGCAGGGTCGGCGTGAGCTCGGGGCGCCACGTGCGCAGCACCGCGGCCGACGGCGCGTACAGGGCGGACGGGATGTCGGCCGGCGCGAACCACTGCCAGCGGAGGATCTTGTGCGGTTCGGTGACCTTGGGCGTGCCCTCGGCCGCGGTGGTCACCGCGGCCGCCGTCAGCCGGGTCAGCCCGGACTTCGCGTCGATCTGGACGCCGAGGATCCGGACGTCCGCCGGGGCCACCCGCAGATCCGTTTCCTCGCCGAGCTCCCGGGCTGCGGCCTGCTCGAAGCCCTCCCCGGGGTCGACCTTCCCGCCGGGCAGCTCCCAGCGGCCGTCGTGCGCCTGGCCGAGGAGCACCCGTCCCTCGGCATCGGCGACGACGAGCCCGACGCCGACGACGGCATGGGGCTGCGGGACGGCCCGCTCGGGGCGCTCGGACGGTGCGGGCGGCTTGGGGGTCATGCGGGAGTTCCTCTTCCCTCGTCGCGGTCGGCCGGCGGGGCCGGCTCGGACAGGGGCCATTTTGCCGGTTCGGCAACGGCGTTCGGGGCCCGGCGGCCCGTGGGCCGATCCTCACCCGTACGGAGGATCGTAAGGACGATGGTAAGGACGGCTGCATGAGCGACGCGATGGACGGCATCTCGGACACCTCCTTCGACGTGGTGGTCGTGGGCGGCGGGGCCGCCGGGCTCGCCGGGGCCCTGACCCTGGCCCGGGCCCGACGTTCGGTGCTCGTGCTCGACTCCGGCAGCCCGCGGGGCGCCCCCGCCGCGCACCTGCACGGCTACCTGGGCCGCGACGGGGCGGCGCCGGCGGAGCTGCTCGCCACCGGGCGGGCGGAGGTGGCGGCGTACGGCGGCCGGATCCGCTCCGGCGCGGCCGGGACGGCCCTCGCCGCCGACCGTACGGCCGACGGCGCCTTCCTGGTGCGGTGCGCGGACGGCTCGGCGGTGCGGGCCCGCCGGCTGCTGCTCGCCACCGGGGTCGTGGACGAACTGCCCGAGGTGGCGGGGCTGCGCGAGCACTGGGGGCGCTCCGTGCTGAACTGCCCGTACTGCCACGGCTGGGAGGTCCGCGACCAGCCGCTCGCCGTGCTGGCCACCGGCCCGCTCGCCGTGCACCAGGCGCAGCTGTGGCGGAACTGGAGCGACCGGGTGACGCTGCTGACCCATACGTGGCGGCTCAGCGAGGGGGAGCGGGAGCTGCTCGCGGCCCTGGGCGTCGCGGTGGTGGACGGCGAGGTGGTCGCTCTGGCGGCCGGCGACGGGGACGGCGGGCCGTGCGGGGTGCGGCTCGCGGGCGGCGGAGCCGTGGAGTGCCGGGCGCTGGTGGTGGCGCCGCGGTTCACCGCGCGCGCCGGGGTGGCGGCGAGCCTGGGGCTGCCCGTGGTGGTCGTCGCGCGCGACGGGGTGGCGGTCGGGACGTGCCTGGAGGCGGATCCGGCCACCGGGGCGACGGCCCTGGCGGGGGTGTGGGCCGCGGGGAACGTGACGAGCCCGACGGACCAGCTGGCCGCCGCGGCCGCGGCGGGCGCACGGGCCGCGGTGGCCATCAACACCGAGCTCGTCGAGGAGGGGACGCGGCGCGCCCTCGAGGCGTACCGCGCGCGGGGCGACCGGCCGTGAGCGCCCGGACGGGCGTGCGGGTTTCGGCCGGGGTCCCGCCGCGCAGGCTCTGAGCGGTCCGGCGGGCGTACGGGGAGCGGGCCGGGGCCGGGGCGGGGGCTCCGGGGACACGGGGATCAGGGGGGCGCGCATGGCACACGTGCTGGTCATCGGCGGGGGAGTGGGCGGGCTCGCGACCGCGCTGCTCACGGCGCGGCACGGGCACACCGTCGAGCTGTTCGAGCGCGACACGCGCGCTCCGGGCACGTCCCTCGACCGTGATTTCTTCGGCTGGCAGCGGCCGGGCGTCCCGCAGGCGATCCAGCCGCACGCCCTCCTCGGCGCGGCCCGCACCCTCCTGCGGGACGAACTGCCCGACGTGTACGCGGAGATGCTCCGGCTCGGCGCCCGCGAACGCCACGAGCTCGACTGGTTCGCCGTACGGCCGCCCGCGCAGCCCGGCGACGAGCGCCTCGTGATGCTCCTGGCCCGCCGCATCGTGCTGGAGAGCGCGCTGGCCACGGCGCTGCGCGGCGAGCCGGGAGCCGTCCTGCGCCACGGGGAGCCGGTGACCGGGCTGATGACGGAGCCGGGCTCGGACCCGGTCCGCGTCACCGGGGTGGCCACGCAGCACGGCGGCTACCCGGGGGACCTCGTCGTGGACGCGGGCGGGCGGCGCGGGGGCGTCGAGCGGTGGCTGGCCGCGGCGGGCTGCCGGCCGCCGGTCGTCGAACGGCACCGCACGGGGCTTGCGTACTTCTGCCGCTGGTACCGGCTGCCCGACGGGATGGAGGAGGGGCCGCGCCGGCCGTGGACGGTGACCGGCGGGGCCTTCGCCGGGTGCGCGGTCTTCCCCGCCGACAACCGGTTGTTCGCCGTGACGCTGTTCGTCCACACCCGCGACAGCACCCGTGCGGCGCTGCGCGATCCCGAGGTCTTCGAGAGGGCCGCCCGCGCCTTCCCGCCCGGGGCCGCCTGGCTGGACCTGGGCGCCGAGCCGCTGTCCGGGGTGCTCGCGACGGCCGGCCTGGACAACCGGTGGAGCGCCCCGGTCGACGACCGCGGGCCGGTGGTGGCCGGGCTGGTGCCCGTCGGCGATGCGATCACCCACACCAATCCCACGCTGGGGCAGGGCATCTCGCTCGCCCTGTGGGCCGCGCTCCGGGTGGCCCGTACGGTACGCCGCGACCCGGGCTCGGTGCGTTTCGCGGCCGACCACCACGCGTGGGCCGTGCGCACCCTGAAGCCGTGGTTCGACTTCCAGGTGGTCGCGGACGGCGCCATCGGGGAGCGGTTCGCGACGCGGGTCGCGCGGACCGGGACCGCGCGGGAGGTGGCCGCGCTGTTCGACTGCGCGCTGGAGGACCCCGAGGTGATGCGGGCCCGGGCCCGGGTGCGGCATCTGGCCGAGCCGCCGGAGCGGGCCTATGCGGACCCGGGGATACGGGCCCGGGTGGCGCGGTGGCTGGAGGCGCGGCCCGACTACGTGCCGAACGCGGTGGGGCCCGACCGGGCGCGGTGGGAGAAGCTGATCGCGGGCTGAGCGGCTTCAGGCGGGCGTCCCGAGCACCTCGGCCAGGTCGTAGCCGACGACCTCCTCCAGCTGGGCGTACGTACAACTCTCGGGCACCCGGTCGGGCCGCCAGCGGCGGAACTGCGCGGTGTGGCGGAAGCGGTCGCCCTCCATGTGGTCGTAGGCGACCTCGCAGACGCGTTCGGGGCGCAGCGGCACCCAGGACAGGTCCTTCTTGCCGGTCCAGCGGCTCTGTGCGCCGGGCAGGCGGGCGCTCTCGTGGGCCGCCTCCTCGGCCCAGGCGGCCCAGGGGTGGCCGGCGGCGTCCGCCATGCGCAGCGGTTCGAGTTCCTCGACGAGTTCGGCGCGGCGCCTCATGGGGAAGGCGGCGCAGACGCCGACGTGCTGGAGCGCGCCGCGGGCGTCGTACAGGCCCAGGAGCAGCGATCCGACAATCGGACCGCTCTTGTGGAAACGGAAACCCGCGACGACGACGTCGGCCGTACGCTCGTGCTTGATCTTGAACATGACGCGGGCATCGGGCCGGTAGGGCAGATCGAGGGGTTTGGCGATCACCCCGTCGAGCCCGGCGCCCTCGAACTGATCGAACCACTCCTGCGCCACGGCGGGGTCGGTGGTCGCGGGCGCGAGGTGAACGGGGGGCCGAGCGGTGGACAGGGCGCGGGTGAGGGCGGTGCGGCGGTCGGCGAGCGGGGCGTCGAGGAGCGCCTCGTCGCCGAGCGCGAGCAGGTCGAAGGCGACGAAGCTGGCGGGGGTCGTCCCGGCCAGCAGGTTCACGCGCGAGCCGGCCGGGTGGATGCGTTCGGTGAGCTGGTCGAAGTCCAGGCGGCCGCCGTTGACGATCACGATCTCGCCGTCGACGACGCAGCGGGCCGGGAGGTTGTCCTTCAGCGCGGCCACCAGCTCGGGGAAGTACCGGGTCAGGGTCTTGCCCGTCCGGCTGCCGATCTCCACCTCGTCGCCGTCGCGGTGGACGATGGCGCGGAAGCCGTCCCATTTGGCCTCGTACTGCATGCCCGGCGGGATCTTCGACACCGACTTGGCGAGCATCGGCTTCACGGGTGGCATCACGGGCAGATCCATGCCATCGATTCTGCGGCGGTATGTCCGGCTCCGCCCGGTATGCGAGCCAGGCCGGGCCCGCCTACCGTGGCGCACATGGGTGCATCCGGGAATGCGATCGAGCTGGACGCGGGCGGGCGAACGGTACGGCTGTCCAACCCGGACAAGGTGTACTTCCCGCAGCGGGGCCTCACCAAGCTGGACGTGGCGCAGTACTACCTGGCGGTCGCCGACGGCATCACGCGCGCCCTGCGCAACCGCCCCACGACCCTGGAGCGCTACCCCGACGGGGTGGAGGGCGAGTCCTTCTTCCAGAAGCGCGCCCCCAAGTCCCTGCCCGACTGGATCCCGACCGCCCACATCGCCTTCCCCAGCGGGCGCACGGCCGACGAGATCTGCCCGACCGAGCCGGCCGCCGTGCTGTGGGCCGCCAACCTGGGCTGTCTCACCTTCCACCCGTGGCCCGTGCGGCGCACGGACACCGACCGACCGGACGAGCTGCGCATCGACCTCGACCCGCAGCCGGGCACCGACTACCGCCACGCGGTCGTCGCCGCCCATGAACTGCGCGACGTGCTCGAGGAACTGGGCCTGCGCGGTTGGCCGAAGACCTCGGGCGGGCGCGGCCTGCACGTCTTCGTGCCGATCGAGCCGCGCTGGACCTTCACCGAGGTCCGGCAGTGCGCGATCGCGATCGGCCGGGAGCTGGAAGTCCGGATGCCGGGCAAGGTCACCACGAAGTGGTGGAAGGAGGAGCGCGGCGAGCGGATCTTCGTCGACTACAACCAGACCGCCCGCGACCGCACCATCGCCTCCGCCTACTCCGTGCGCCCGCGGCCGCAGGCACCGGTCTCAGCGCCCCTGCGCTGGGACGAGCTCGACTCCGCGGAGCCGCGCGACTTCGACATCACCACCATGCCCGCGCGGTACGCCGAGCTCGGCGACCTGCACGCGGACATGGACGAACACGCCTTCGGCCTGGAGGCCGCCCTCGAACTCGCCGAGCGGCAGGAGCGCGACCAGGGCCTCGGCGACATGCCTTACCCGCCGGACTACCCGAAGATGCCGGGCGAGCCGAAACGAGTCCAACCGAGCCGGGCCAAGCAGGACGAGCAGGACGAGCGGGGCGAGCGGGGCGAGCGGGGCGAGCGGGGCGAGCGGGGCGACGCCGCGGAGTGAGTGGGGGTGTCTGACAGTAACGCCATCGGCACTTCAGCCAAAAACAACACGAACGGTCGTGCTAGCATCTCGGCGTTCGGGGCCGGTGCCTGTCCGGCCGCCATCTGAGGAGATCCGGAGAACCGGGCATGCACCCCATGGCTTCACTCCTGAGCACGACCCTCAACACCACCGCCCGGCTCGCCCCGGGCCTCGTTGGACGGGCGGCGTTCGCGCTGTTCGTCCGGCCTCTGGGCCGCCCTGCAGTCCGCCCCGAGGAGGCCGGCGTGATGGCCGGGGCCACCACCGGCCGGCTGACCGTCGAGGGCATACCCGTCACCACGTACCGCTGGGGCGAGGGCGGCAGACCCGTCCTCCTGGTCCACGGCTGGACCTCGCGCACCTCGCGCCTCGCCGGCTTCGTCGCGGCGCTGCGGGCCGCGGGCCACAGCGTCGTCGCGTTCGACGCTCCCGGGCACGGCGCATCCGGCGGCCGGGCCACCCACCTGCGCCGACAGCGCGCCATCATCCGCCTGCTGCACGCCGAACACGGCGGCTTCTCCGGCGTCGTCGCCCACTCCTTCGGCGTGCTCTCCACGTTCTTCGCGCTGCGCGAGGGCATTCCGGCCGAGCGGATCGTGGCCATCGGCGGTGTCGGGGAATTCGAGTACCTGCTCAGGGAGTTCCGCCGCAGCATGCGGCTGCGGCCCGCCGTCGAACGCGCCCTGCGCCACCACGTCGAGCACCGCCTCTTCGCCGGCGAGCCCGGTATCCGGGACCGTTTCGACGCCCGCCTGCGGCCCGAGGAGATCCCGGCGCGGATCCTCCTCGTCCACGACGCGGACGACGACGTCGCCGCCCCCGAGCAGTCCCGCGGCATCGCGGCCGCCTACGGGGACCGGGCCCGGCTGATCGAGACGACCGGACTCGGCCACCGGCGCATCCTCGCCGACCCCGGCGTCATCGCCGCGGCGGCCGCCTTCCTGGCGGAGGGGACCCCCGAGCAGGATGCCCCGCAGGCCGCCGCGCAGGTCGCCGCGCAGAGTCCGGCCGAGCTGTCGGCCGTGGCCGCTTCGGCGGTGGTCCGATGAGCGCCGCCGGGCCCGGGGCCGCTTCCGCCGGGGTCGCGCAGGACGCGCGGGAGGCCCAGGAGGTTCAGGGCGCCCGGAACGCCCAGGATGCTGCCACCGGGCGGCGGGTCCTGCTGCTCGCCTGCGCCGTCACCTTCCTCGCCTTCCTCGACGCCACCGTCGTCAACGTCGCCTTCCCCGACCTGCGGCGCGCCTTCCCCGAGGTGTCACTGGCCCACCTGACCTGGGTGGTCAGCGCCTACACGGTCGTGTTCGCCGCGCTGCTCGCCGCCGCCGGCCGCCTCGCCGACACCCTCGGCCGGCACGTGCTCTTCCTCGGCTCGGTCCTCGCCTTCAGCGTCACCTCGCTCGCGGCGAGCCTCGCCCCGTCCTCGGACCTGCTGATCCTGGCCCGCGCCCTCCAGGGTGCGGCAGCCGCCGGCATGATCCCGGCCGCGCTCGGCCTCGTCCTGGCCCACACCCCGCCCGCGCGGCGGGCCGCCGCCCTCGGTGTGTGGGGCGCGGCGGGCGGGCTCGCCGCCGCCGTCGGGCCCAGCCTCGGCGGCCTGCTCGTCGAGGTGTGGGACTGGCGGGCCATCTTCCTGATCAACGTGCCGCTCGGGCTGGCCGTCTGGTGGTCCGCCGCCCGGACCGTCCCGCGCCGGGCGCCCGCGGTGCGCCGCCTGCCCGACCCCGTCGGGACCGCCGCGCTCACCCTCGGGATCGGCGGCGTCGTGGCCGGGCTGTCCCAGGGGCGCGACTGGGGCTGGACCGACCCCGCCGTGCTCGGGCTCGGCTGCGGCGGGGCCCTGCTCGCCGCCCTGGCCCTGCACCGCTCGCGCCGCCACCCCGCCCCGGCCGTCGACCGCGACCTGTGGCGCGACCCGGTCTTCGCCCGGGCCAACCTCGGGGCGCTGCTGTTCGGTGCCGCCATGTACGCGTGGCTGCTGATCGGGCCCTCGTACCTGATCGCCCGCTGGAACTACTCGGCCCTGGAGGCCGGTTTCGGGATCACGCCCGGCGCCGTCCTCGCCATGGGCGGTGCGCTCGCCGTCGGCCGCCGCGTGCCCGCCCGCCTGCAGTGGGCGGCCGTCACCGCCGGCTCGCTGCTGTTCGCCGCGGGCGCCGGGCTGCTGTGGGGGTGGCTCGACGAGTCCACCGCGTACGCACAGGTCTTCCTGCCGGCCGGTCTGCTGGGCGGCCTCGGCATCGGCCTGGTGCTGACCGCGCTCTCCACGGCGGCTTCCGCCTCTCTGCCGCCCGAGCGGTTCGCCGCCGGCACCGGGCTGCTGATGACGGCCCGGCAGCTGGGCGGCGCGCTCGGCATCGCGGGCACCGCCGCCGTGCTGACCGGGAAGGGGGACAACTGGCGCGACGTCTTCCTGATGGCGGCGCTCGCCTCGCTGGCCGCGGCGTTCGCCGGCTGCTCGATGCGGGTGCGCACCCCGAAGGGCACGCAGACGCCGAAGCGTGCGGAGAGCGGCGTCAGGCAGGGACGCTGAAGGCCGGCGGCCGCTCGGGCAGCTCGCCCGGAGCGGCCGCCACCGCGCGCAGCCGGCCGAGGATGCCCCGGCCGGCCCGCTCGTAGCACGTCGGGTCGTCGTGCAGCAGGGAGTCCGAGTTGGCCAGCTCGATCAGCGCGATGACCTCGAACGCCAGCTGCGGCACGTCCACCGGCTCGGCCTCCTCGCGGAAGGCCCCGGCCAGGGAGGCCTCGCGCAGTTGCTGCTCCAGGTAGTGCGCCCAGGCGGCGCGCGCCCGGGCGATCTCGTCGCGTACGGGGCCGGGGCGCGAGTCGAACTCCGCGGCGGCCGAGTAGAAGAAGCACCCGCCGGGGAAGACCCGGTCCCAGGAGTAGTCCATCCACCGCTCGCACAGCCGCCACACCTTGGCCAGGCCGGCCGGCTCCTCCTGCACGGGGGCCACGACCTGCCGGGAGAACACGGCCACGGCGGCGCGGACGGTGGCGATCTGGAGCTCCTCCTTGGAGCCGAAGAGGGCGAACACGCCGCTCTTGCTCAGCCCCAGGTCGGCGGCGATCCGGCCGAGGGACAGCCCTTCGAGGCCTTCGGTCGAGGCGAGGTCCATCGTCCGCGCGAGCACGGTCCGCCGGGTCTGGTTGCCGCGCTCCACGCGTCCGTCAGCCATGGCGCCATGTTACCGAACGCACGGTCGTTCACCCTGTGGAGCGGGCCGCTGTCAGTGGCGGATGCCATGCTCGGAAGGGAGGACGGAAGGAGTACGGGCCATGCTCACGACGGACTACAAGACCGGCTCTCCGAACTGGGTGGACCTCGGCACACCCGACACGGACGGCGCGGCCGCCTTCTACAGCGGGCTGTTCGGCTGGGACTACCGCCCGGGCGGTGAGGAGGTCGGCGGGTACGGGGTGTTCCACCTGGGCGAGAAGACGGTCGCGGGCGGTATGGCCGTCACGGCCGAGCAGGGGCCCTCGGCCTGGACGGTGTATTTCCAGAGTCCCGACGCGGACGCCACGGCGGCTGCCGTGGCCAAGGCCGGCGGCGCCGTGGTGTTCGAGCCGACGGACGTCATGGACCTCGGCAGGATGGCGATCTTCACCGACCCGGCGGGCGTGGTGTTCGCGACCTGGCAGCCCCGGCGCAACAAGGGCCTGGACGCCGTGACCGAGGTCGGCTCGATGTGCTGGACCGAGCTGTACACGGGCGATGTGGCCGCGGCGGCGGAGTTCTACCGCTCCGTCTTCGGCTGGGAGATAAACGAGATGCCGTTCGAGGGCGGCTCGTACACGATGGTCAAACCCGCCGGCGCGGGGGAGGAGGAGGCCTTCGGCGGCCTCGTCCCGATCGCGGCGGACCCGGTCGAGGACGCCGAACGCCCCTACTGGACCCCGTACTTCGAGGTCGTCGACTGCGACGCCACGGCGGCCAAGGCCGAGGAGACGGGCGGCAAGGTCCGGCTGACGCCGGTCTTCATGGAGGGCGTGGGCCGCTTCGCGAAGCTGGCGGACCCCTACGGGGCGCGGTTCGCCGTCATAGCCAGCGCCCCCGCGACAGGGCCGTGAACGCGTGTTGATCAGTCGTTGAGAAGACGTCCATCACCGGCGGCCAGGATCACCGGCATGTCGATGAACACCACCGCAACCGCCACCACCGCCGCCACGGCGGGCACCGCCTGGTACGAGCTCGCCCTCTGCGCGCAGACGGGCCCGGGCTTCTTCTTCCCGGAGCCGGGCTCGTCCCTGCGGGACGCGAAGCGGCTGTGCGGGGCGTGCGAGGGGCGCGCCGGATGCCTGGAGTACGCCCTCGCCAACGACGAGCGTTTCGGGGTGTGGGGCGGGCTGTCCGAGGCCGAGCGCCAGGCCCTGCGCGCGCGCCGCTGAGCCCCGCGGGCGCACCGGGCCCGGGCCGGGCCGAAGCCGGACCTGGGCGGCGAGGGGGCCGCGGCCCGGTCAGCCCTTGCGGGCCGCCATGCGGGCCGCGCGGGCGGCCAGGCGCTCGTCGAACTTGCGGGCCTCGGTGTCCAGCCCGTCCATGAACATGCCCAGCTCGTCCTGCGCCTGCTGCCCCTCCGGGCCGAGGCCGTCGATGCTCATGATCTTCAGGAAGCGGATCACCGGGCTCAGCACGTCGTCGTGGTGGATGCGCAGGTTGTAGACCCCGCCGATGGCCATCTGCGCGGCCATCCGCTCGAAGCCGGGCATGCCGTGCCCCGGCATCCGGAAGTTCACGACGACATCGCGCACCGCCTGCATCGTCAGGTCGGGGGCGAGCTCGAAGGCCGCGCCCAGCAGGTTGCGGTAGAAGATCATGTGCAGGTTCTCGTCCTGCGCGATGCGGGCCAGCATGCGGTCGCAGACCGGGTCGCCGGACTGGTGGCCGGTGTTGCGGTGCGAGATGCGGGTCGCCAGCTCCTGGAAGGCCACGTACGCCACCGAGTGCAGCATCGAGTGGCGGTTGTCGGACTCGAAGCCCTCCGACATGTGCTGCATGCGGAACGCCTCGAGCTTGTCCGGGTCCACGGCGCGCGAGGCCAGCAGGTAGTCGCGCATCACGATGCCGTGGCGGCCCTCCTCGGCGGTCCAGCGGTGCACCCAGGTGCCCCAGGCGCCGTTGCGGCCGAACAGCGTCGCGATCTCGTGGTGGTAGCTGGGCAGGTTGTCCTCGGTCAGCAGGTTCACCACCAGGGCGATCTTGCCGATGTCGGTGACCTTGGACTGCTGGGGGTCCCAGGCCTCGCCGTCCTCGAAGAACCCCGGGAAGTTCCGGCCGTCGCTCCACGGGACGTACTCGTGGGGCATCCAGTCCTTGGTGACCTTCAGGTGGCGGTTGAGCTCCTTCTCGACCACTTCTTCCAGCGCGTACAGCAGCTTGGCGTCGGTCCACGCCCGAGAGCTGCCGAGGTGGGGAGAGGTGATCGTCACGGGTGCTCCTGGGGACAAAGCGAATTACTTACGGTGCCGTAGCCTACGACCCCGTAGGTTAAGCGGACCGTGAGGGGCCGCCAAGCCCCTCCCGTTCATATGCCTGGTTACGTCCGGTTATCTATGCAGTTGGCGGGCATGCCCGGGGCAGGTGCCGGGGGGAATGTCACGCCGGGAGGTGGTCCGGCGCCGCCCGCCTTGACGTCGCGGAGCGACGGAGCCGGATCCGGGAATGGCACGAGAAATCATCATGTCGTCGCACAAGCGGCAGCAGTGTGGCCCTGCCTGCGCTACGGTCGGTAGCGCACGTCTCACACGCGGCGAACCGCAGCGACCGGCCACCCCCACGCGCCGCTTCCGACCCATGCGCACCCAGAACTGGAGCAGCACGATGACGGGGACTCTCCGTGGCCTGCGGCCGGACCACGAGACTCGGCGGGTTCCGTACGAAGCGCAGAAGCTGAACTACTCCATGGCGCTGCCCGGCGGAGCCGGCGGCGCCGGCCGGGCCCGGGCGGCCCTGCGGCCGCTGCTCACCCGGCACGGCCTCGCCGACCTGAGCGACACCGCCGAGCTGGCCGCCTCCGAACTCGTCACCTGCGCCGACCGGTTCACCCCCGGCAAAGAGGTCATGCTCGGCGTCCGCTGGCAGTTCGGCGCCCTGCGCGTCGTCCTCTACGACCAGCACCCCGCGCACTCCTCGCCCGAGGCGAGCGAGGAGTGCCGGGCGAGGCGCTGCCGCAGGATGTGGCTGCTGGCCGCCGCCGTCGAGGCCTGCGGCGGGGACTGGGGACTCACCCCCGTCCTCACCCCGGTGGGCGGCACCAAGGCCTGGGCGTTACTTCCGCCGCCGCCCCTCTAGGCGGAGCGGCTTTAAGGGCCCGGCGGCCTCACTCGGCGAGCCAGAGGGTCTCCCGTACCTCCTCGGCCGTGGTCGGGCGGACCTCCCCGTCGAGCAGCAGCCAGCGCGTGATCCCGATCGACTCCAGGAACGGCACGTCGTGGCTCGCCACCAGCAGCGCGCCCTCGTACGCGTCCAGCGCCCCCGACAGCTGCCGCACGCTCGCCAGGTCCAGGTTGTTCGTCGGCTCGTCCAGCATCAGCAGCTGCGGAGCCGGCTCCGCCAGCAGCAGCGCCGCCAGCGCCGCCCGGAACCGCTCCCCGCCCGACAGCGTGCCGGCCGGCCGGTCCGCCCGCGCACCCCGGAACAGGAAGTGCGCGAGGCGCGCCCGGACCAGGTTGTTCGAGGCGTGCGGGGCGAACCGGGCCACGTTCTCCACCACCGACAGCTCCTCGTCGAGCACATCGAGCCGCTGAGGCAGGAACCGCGCCGGCACGTGCCGGAACACCTCGCCCGACTCCGGCTCGAGCAGCCCCGCGATCGTGCGCAGCAGGGTGGTCTTGCCCGACCCGTTGCGGCCCACCAGCGCGATCCGCTCCGGCCCGCGCACCTCCCACTCGCCCGGCATCCCGGCCCCGTGGGCCGTTTGCACACCGCTCAGGGTGAGCACCCGGCGCCCCGGCGGGACCTGGGTCGCCGGCAGCTCGATCCGGATCTCGTCATCGTCCCGTACCGCCTCCACCGCGTGGTCCAGGCGCTCCTTCGCCTGCGCCAGCTTCTCGGTGTGCAGGATGCGGTGCTTGCCGGCGGACTCCTGCGCCGCCCGCTTGCGGGAGTTCATGACGATCTTCGGCTCACGCTTGGAGTCGTACATCTTCTGGCCGTACCGCTTGCGCCGCGCCAGCTTCATGTGGGCGTCCGCCAACTCCCGCTTCTGGCGCTGTACGTCGGCCTCCGCGACCCGGACGAGCCGCTCGGCCGCCTCCTGCTCCGCGGCGAGCTGCTCCTCGTAGGCGGTGAAGTTGCCTCCGTACCAGCGGACTTCGCCGTCGTGCAGGTCGGCGATCTGGTCGACCCGCTCCAGCAGCTCCCGGTCGTGGCTGACCAGCAGCATCACCCCGGACCAGGACTCGACCGCCGCGTACAGGCGGCGCCGGGCGCGCAGGTCCAGGTTGTTCGTCGGCTCGTCCAGCAGCAGGACGTCGGGGCGCGCCAGCAGCAGGGCCGCCAGCCGCAGCAGGACGCCCTCGCCGCCGGAGAGTTCGCCGACGGTGCGGTCCAGTCCGGCCCGCCCGATCCGCCCGAGGCCGACCTGCTCGAGGGTGGCCAGGGCCCGCTCCTCGACGTCCCAGTCGTCCCCGACGGCGGCGAAGTTCTCCTCGGTCGCCTCGCCCGCCTCGATGGCGTGCAGGGCGGCGCGGGTCGCGCGGATGCCGAGCGCCTCGTCCACCCGCAGGGCGGTGTCGAGGGTGACGTTCTGCGGCAGGTAGCCCAGGGTGCCCGCCACGGCCAACTGGCCGTCGGCAGGCTGGAGTTCCCCGGTGATGAGTTTGAGGAGGGTGGACTTGCCGCTGCCGTTGAGCCCGATCAGGCCCGTACGTCCGGGGCCCACGGCCCAGTGGAACCCGTCGAAGACGGGGGTGCCGTCGGGCCAGTCGAAGGAGAGGGCGGTGCAGGTGATGAAAGAGGAAACGTTACTCATGGAGGCCTCCACGTTGCGTGAGTGTGCGTGCAACAGGGGGAGACAGCCGAGGGCGACGCGAGAGAGTGGGGCGCGGGGGCGTGAGGGGCGCGGGGCGTGAGGGGCGCGGTGTTCGCGCTGCACGCTCGGCCCGGTGGGCGCGCTGCGGCCTGCGTCGGTCGCTGTCTCGGACCTCAGAAGAGCAATGTCCTGCTCCGTTTCGGCGGGGATGGGGCGCCGACGAAGCTACGGGCGGCCGGAGCCGCCCGCAAGCGATTAATGCCGTGCCGTCGGGTCAGTGGGGATAGCGCATCAGCTCGGCCAGGCTGTGGTCCATGTCGAGGTACAGGTGCTCCAGGCCCGGGGGGACGACCTCCGCGGCCCGCTCCAGGAACCGGTGCAGCTCGGCCGTCGCCATCAGGACGATCGCCACCCCCTCGGGCGCGTGGAACTCGATCGTGGTCCGGTCGGCGTCGTACGGCCGCACCCGCACGTCACCGTGGCCGGTCGGGCGGTCGAGCCCGGACTCCAGCAGCTCGCGGGCGAAGGTCCAGGAGACCTCGATGCCCTCCAGGGTGGCGGGAGCGGGGAAGGCCATGCGCACGGCGAACGGATCCGCGCGGTCGTAGCAGAGAGTGACGGGTACGGTCTCCACCTTCGGCGCGGTGGCTACCAGACGTGCCTGCACGGCCTGCTCGATAACAGTGATCAAGGCTCGCTCCCTTGCGGCGGATCTGCAGCCGGGTGTGGGGTGAAACCCGGCAACCGGATAGACGCCGCAATCGGCAAATCCGTGCACGCCCGATGACGTGAGTTGCGTCACCGATTGGCTGGAACGCGTCCGTTTGATCGCACAGAGTGACCGTCGAGGGGATGGGTCGCAGGCTCCTCAGTCCGCGCCGCAGGCTCCCGAGTGATCGCAGAACGGCTGATTCCCGCTCACTCCACAGGCGCAAAGGACGGCCCTCGTCTCGCTGCGGACCGTCCCGTCCGCGGTCGTCACGCGCAGCTCGCCGCGGACCACGAGCTGGCCGGCGGCGGACCGCACGACCGTGGTCGGCCGGTCCGGCGGCTCGGCCGACCCGGCTGCCCGCCCGTCGGCCCGCCCGTCGGCCGGCCGGTACTGGAGCGCGCCCGACGGGCAGCGCCGGACCACCTCCGCGACCCGCTCCGGATCGGCGCCGTCCGGCTGCACCCAGGGGCGCTTTCCCGAATCGAACACCTCGGGCAGGCCGCGTACGCACTCGGCGGCGTGCAGGCAGCGGCTCGTGTCGTACGTGACGGTGATCTGCTTGCCCCGGTAGGCCTTGGGCTGTGTAGGCGGCATGGGGCCACGGTAGGAACGCGGCGGCCGGGACGCACCCTGGACGGCGAATCCGGGGTGCATTAGCTTCCGGCGCCATGAGACTTCTGGGAGTTGGCATGTTCGCGGCAGCCTTGGCGATGGGTGGGCTGGCGGCCCCGGCACAGGCGGCCGACGGCGGCGGCGCGGGGCGGGAATTCGGACAGGAATTACGGGGTGACGGCTCGGGCGCGGGGAGCGGGAGCGGGGGCGGGGCCGGGGCCGGGGGTGCAGGCGTGGGTTGGGCCCTCAAGGCGACCGGCAAGGACGCCCGCTTCCGCGGGCTCGCCGCGGTCAGCCGCAGCACGGCCTGGGTGGCCGGCTCCAAGGGCACGGTGCTGCGCACCGTGGACGGCGGCCGCAGCTGGCAGGACGTCTCCCCGCCGGGCGCGGCCGCGGACGGCCTGGAACTGCGCGACATCGAGGCCTTCGACGCGCGGCGCGCGGTCGCCCTCTCCATCGGGGAGGGCGAGGCCTCGCGGGTGCTGCGCACCGAGGACGGCGGCAGGACCTGGACCGAGGCGTACCGCAACCCCGACCCGCGCGCCTTCTACGACTGTCTGACCTTCTTCGACTCCCGCCACGGGCTGGCGGTGAGCGACCCGGTGGACGGCAGGTTCCGCATCCTGTCGACCGACGACGGCGGCCGCAGCTGGCAGGTGCTGCCGAGCACGGGCATGCCGGAGGCGCTGCCCGGCGAGGCGGGCTTCGCGGCGAGCGGCCAGTGCCTGGTGAGCTCCGGGCCGCGCGACGCATGGCTGGCCACCGGCGGCGGCCCGGTCGCCCGGATCCTGCACTCGGCGGACCGCGGCCGCACCTGGCAGGCCACCGAGTCCGGCATCCCGGCGGGCGACCCCGCCCGGGGCGTCTTCGCCCTCGCCTTCCGCGACCGTACGGCGGGCCTCGCGGTCGGCGGCGACTACCGCACCGGCCAGCCCTCCCCGCAGGCCGCCGCCGTCTCGGCCGACGCCGGCCGCAGCTGGAGCCCTGCCGCCACCCCGCCGCCCGCCTACCGCTCGGGGGCGGCCTGGCTCCCGCACACCGGCGGCTCGGCCGTGGCCCTCGCGGTGGGGCCCACCGGAACCGATGTCACCACCGACGGGGGGCGCAGCTGGCGGGGGCTGGAGCCGGGGTCGTTCGACACGGTCGACTGCGCGGGGGACGGGGGCTGCTGGGCGGCGGGGGAGAAGGGGAGGGTGGGGCGGTTGGAGGTGCGGTGGTAGCCGGTCGGGGGTGATCAGTCGGTCGGCGTCGTGAACAGGTCCATGCCGGGGAAGTGGCCGGGCACGAAGCCCGCCGCCTTGTAGACGGGCTCGCCGGCGGAGCTGGCGTGCAGCTGGATGTAGTGGATCCCGTTGTCGTTCAGCCACGCGACGAGCCCGTCGACGATCCGGCGGGCGTGGCCCTGCCCACGGGCGGCATCGTCGGTGACGATGCCGTCGAGGTAGCCGCGCCGTCCGTCCGTGTACTGGGGGCGGGGCAGGTGGTACGTCACCCAGGCCATCCCGGTGGCGAAGAGGGGCTCCCCCGGTTCCCCGCCGACGACGAGGCAGTGCACGTCGGAGCGCTCTTCGATCCGCTCGAGGAACCACCCCCGGGCCACGTCCCGCCAGGCCGCATCATCACCCCCGGGCTCGACACCGAGCGCAGCGAGCGCGACGGCCCGCAGCCGGATGAGCTCGGGAATGTCGGCGGGGGTGGCGGGGCGGGGGGTGGGGTGCATGGGTGCTCCGGATGGGCGGTGGGGTGGTGGAGTGGTGGGGTGTAGCGGACCGGTGGCGGTCCGTCGGTCGGGGGCCGGAGGGGGGAAGCCCGCTCGGCGGCGCGGGGCCGCGGGGCCCGGGCGCGGACGGCAGCGCACCCTGAAACAGGCCGCTGGACGGTGCGGTGGGTGACGGGGTCACGGTGGACCGGGGTCGGGGAGTGTCCGGGGGCGTCCCGGCCGCCCATTGTCCTTTCGGTTCGCGCCGGCCTGTCAAGGGCGCTCCCTGCGGTCGCGTCGCTTCGCGATGGCCTACGGCCACCCTTGACAGCCCGACACGAACCGAAACGCCAAAGAGCTGCCGGGAAGCCCCCGAAGGATGGCCAGGGGGAACAATCCGGCAATCGCCCTCGCCAGAGAGGGCAGTCCGGGTTCCGATGTGCAGAATCCTTCCTCCCCCACATCACCACCCCGCCCGGCGCCGGGCATGCGGGTAGCCGAGCCCCCAAGGCCCGCCTGAGACGCATCTCCGCAGCCGAGGGGCTCCAACCCGCACCAGACTTCAATGAGATGACCGCCAGGAGCGGGGAGACGCCCCAGATCGCTACGCGCTCCTCTTTTCTCGGCGTCCGACGGCCGTCCGGGGCTGGTAGGCGCAATAGATCGCTACGCGCTGCCCGGGACTTGGCGACTGCGGACGGTCTGGGGTCGCTCATAAGCCGCCCACGAGTGGAGGGTTGACCGCACGGAGATTTTTATCGTCCCCGCCGTAGCCCCCTCCGCTGACCGTCCCCGCTCACTGGTGTGTGGCCGATCCCACCACTCCCTGGGCTGGCGCCGATGGTCCGACCCCCGGTGGCCGATGAGGGGCCCCGGACGGCCGTTCGCCGCTGAGACGTCAGGGACCACGTAGCGATCTGCTGCGCTACCAGCCCCGGACGGCCGTCGGACGCCGAGAAAAGAGGAGCGCGTAGCGATCTGGGGCGTCTCCCCGCTCCTGACGGTCATCTCCTGGATGTCTCGTGCAGGTTGGAGCCCTTTGGCCTCGGAGGGCGGCCGGATTCGGGGTTGGGGCTCGGCTTCCCGTATGCCCGGTCCCGGGCATGGTGGGTGGTCCTGGGAGGAAGGATTCTGCACCTCGGGACCCGGAGTGGTCTCTCTGACGAGGGCTGGGGCTGGACTTGACCCCCTGGCCATCCTTCGGGGGCTTCCCGGCAGCTCTTTGGCATTTCGGTTCGCGCCGGCCTGTCAAGGGTGGCCGTAGGCCATCGCGAAGCGACGCGACCGCAGGGAGCGCCCTTGACAGGCCGGCGCGAACCGAAAGGACAATGGGCGGCCGGGACGCCCCCGGACACTCCCCGACCCCGCCCCACCGTGACCCCCTCACCCCAGGTCCCCGTCCAGCAGTCCGCCCCCGCCCGCTACGCCAGCGTTTCCCTCACCGCCGCCAGGTCGCCCGACGTCTTCGTCGCGATGAACTCCGTGATGCGGTAGCTGCAGACGCCCGCGGTGGTGAAGGGGTCCTCCTCCGCGATGCGTTCCACCTCCGCTCGGGAGACGCCCGCGGCCAGGATGACGCCCCCCTCGCGGGGGACCTTGCGGCCCGAGGCGAGGAAGACGCCCGCGGCGTAGTAGCTGTCCAGCCAGGCGATGTGGGCGTCCAGCACCTCCTCGACGTCTTCGATCGGGGCGGTGTACGTGAGCTCCATGACGAACATGATCGTCAGGTTACTCTCGGACCATCATGACGAGTGTGAAGATCCCCGCCAGCGAGGCCGAGGCCCGGGCGATACAAGACGAACTGCGCGATCTGCTCGTCCTCGACGAGCCCGGTCCGGCGCCGGGGCGCGGGCTCGTCGCCGGTGTGGACGTCGCGTACGACGACGAGCGGGACCTCGTCGCCGCCGCGGCGGTCGTCCTCGACGCCGCGACCCTCGAGGTGGTCGAGGAGCGCACCGCCGTCGGGCACGTCAGCTTCCCGTACGTGCCCGGGCTGCTCGCCTTCCGGGAGCTCCCCACCGTCCTCGCCGCCCTCGACGCGCTGACCGCCGCCCCCGACCTGGTCGTCTGCGACGGCTACGGCCTCGCCCATCCCCGCGGCTTCGGGCTGGCCTGCCACCTCGGGGTGGTCACCGGGCTGCCGAGCATGGGCGTCGCGAAGAACCCGTTCACCTTCACCTACGAGGAACCGGGCGCCCGGCGCGGCGACGCCGCCGCGCTGCTGGCGGCCGACGGCGCCGTCGTCGGGCGGGCGCTGCGGACCCAGGACGGGATCAAGCCGGTGTACGTCTCCGTCGGCCACCGGATCTCGCTCGACAACGCCTGCGCCCACGCCCTCGCGCTGAGCCCGCGTTTTCGGATCCCGGAGACCACCCGGCATTCCGACTCCCTGTGCCGGCGGGCCCTGCGCGAGGCGTCCTAGCCTCGGCTCAAGCCGTCACCGCACCTGTGCCACCCGGAACCGGATCCCCGCCTTCTGGAGCCGGTCCAGCAGGGCGTCGCCCATCGCCACCGCCGTGGTGAGCTGGCCGGCCCGCTCGGGCAGGGCGTCGTACGCGAGGCAGAGCGCCGACTCGGCCAGCATCTTGGCGGTCTCGCCGTAGCCCGGGTCGCCGCCCGACACCTCGGTGTACACCCGGCGGCCGCCGCCCTCGCCGACGAAGCGGACGGTGAACCAGCTGCGCGCCCGCCGTTCGGCGTCGGGCCCCCGGCCCGGCTCCCACAGGCCGGTCAGCCACCGCCGCACGGGCGGCAGCTGCGCCAGCACGGCGGTCGCGCCCACCGCCGCCGTGCCGCCCACGGCCATCGGGAGGTGCTTGACGGAGGCGTACTGCCGGTAGCGGAAGTCGGGGCCGTAGCGCTCCAGTGCGGCCGCCGACCGGGTCACGATGCGCGGGTCCAGGGAGGGCAGCGGCAGCGCCCAGGTGCCGGTCTCGCGGCTGAAGCGCGGCGCGCCGAGCGGTCCCCGGACGCGGCGCCCCGGCCGCCGGGGCTCGTGCAGCCGGCGGGCGTGCGCCGCGGCCAGGGTCTGCGGGCCGCGGCCGAGGGCGGTGAGGACGGAGGCCAGGGTGCCGCCCGAGAACATGGCGTTGGACCGCATGAACCCGTCGACGCGCAGCGGCACCCCCTGCGGCAGCTGTCCCACGGTGAAGTACGCGCCCAGGTCGGCCGGGATGGAGTCGAATCCGCAGGCGTGCACGAGGCGCGCGCCGGTCTCGCGGGCCCGGGCGTCGTGCTCGACGTACGTGCGGTCCACGAACTCGGGTTCGCCGGTGAGGTCGACGTAGTCGGTGCCGGCCTCGGCGCAGGCGGCGACGAGCTCCGTGCCGTGCAGGACGTACGGGCCCACCGTGGTGGCGAGGACGCGCGTGGAGGCGGCGAGCTCGCGTACGGCGGCCGGGTCCGATGAGTCGGCCTGCAGCAGCGGGAGGTGGGCGCAGGCGGGGTCGAGGGCGGCGAGGTCGTCTCGCAGGCGTTCCAGCTTGCCTCGGTCGCGGCCGGCGAGGGCCCAGCGGCAGCCGGCGGGGGCGTGGGCTGCGAGGTAGGCGGCGGTCAGTGCTCCCACGAACCCGGTCGCGCCGAAGAGTACGACGTCGTAGGGGCGTTCCTGCGCGGCCGGCGTTCTGAGCGGGGTCGGTGCGGTCATCGTGGCTCCTCGCTTGCCCGTGGCGTACGGATGGATACGGGGCAGCGCCCCGGGAAGCGGCTGCGGGGGCAACCGTTCCCGGGGCGCTGTGGTTCAGTGGTGCACCCTCTGGTGTTCGGAACCTCTGGTTCGGAACCGGTGGTTCAGTTGTCCTCGTAGACGCCGAAGACGTCGACGACGAGGTCGAGGTTGCCGTCGCTCTGGTTCCAGAAGTCGATGATGCCGTGGGAGCCGGTGCTCGCCTGCACCAGGTTCGGGACGGTCTTGCCCGTCGTCCAGTTCAGGGTGGAGGAGGTGGGCGGAATCGGCCAGGCCGCGTTGCCGGTGTCGTACTCGTCCATGGAGTTGGGGTCCGGGGTGACGGCGAGGTAGCCGGTGTCCTTGGTGTTGGTCACCGTGGCGTTGAGCACGAAGCCCTTGACGCCGGGCTCGCCGGGGGCGATCGGCAGGTAGATGTAGTCGCGGCCGCCCAGCGGGCCGTCCCAGACGGCGGTGTCGCGGGTGTCGATGAGCCGTTCCGGTGCGAAGGGCAGGTACGCGGCCTTGGAGGCGGGGCTGTAGTAGCCGACGACGTCGACGATGACGTCGAGGCCGGCCCAGGCGCCGTTGCGGATGTTGATGCGGCCGTCGGGCCCGACGGGGACGATCACCGAGTTGGCGATGGTCTGGCCGGCGGTGAAGTTCAGGTTCGAGGCGGTCGGGGCCTGCTGGCCGCTCGGGTAGACGGTGAGGTGGCCGGCTTCCTTGGGGTTGGTGACCGTGACGTTGAGGGCCACGGCGGTGACGCCGGAGGCGGGTACCTGGCCCTTGCCGGTGATCTGGACGCCGAAGGAGTTCTGTCCGCCGAGCTGGCCCTTGGCGCTGCCGAGGCCGGAGCGGGTGTCGACGAAACGTTCCGGCGGGAGGGAGGTGTAGCCGCTGGACGCGGACTGCGTGAAGTAGCCGGTGACGTCGGCGATGAGGTCGACCGACTCCCAGCCGCCGTTGTAGAGGTTGACGTAGCCGTTGGCGCCGACCGGCACGATGACCAGGTTCGGGACGGTCTGTCCGGGGGCGAAGTTCACGTTCGACGTGGTGGGCTTGTCGTCGCCGTCGGCGAAGGCCGTGATGTGGCCGCCGCTGGTGGTGTTGGTGACGGTGACGTTGAGGACCACCGCGGTCACGCCGGCCGGGATGCCGCCGTTGCCGCCGATCTTCACGTGGGCGGAGCTGTACGGGCCGACCTTGGCCTTGGCCGCGCCGGTGCCGTTGCGGGTGTCGAGCAGGCGGGTCGGGCCGTAGGGGGTGTAGTCGGAGCCCTCGGTGGTGACCTTGAGCTCGTTGGTGACCTCGGTGCCCGCGGCCTTGTCCGCGACGGTGACCTTGACCGTGTAGGTGCCGAGCTCCGCGTACGTGTGCTCCGAGGAGACGACCTGCGTGCCGGAGGCCGTGGCGGCGGTGGTGGTCCCGTCGCCCCAGGCGACGGTGACGTCGAGCGGGGTCGACGCGCTGGTGATGGAGCTGTCCAGCTTGAAGCCGTGCGCGGTGACCGAGGCGGCGGACAGCGCCACCGCGAGGGTGGGGTTGTCGGCGGCCGTCGCGGGCGCGGTCTGCGGCGCGGTCTGGGGCGCGTCGGCGGCCTTGTCCTGGGCCGTCGGCAGCGGCTGCTGGACCGAGTCACCGGCCGGGCTGGTGAAGGTGGTGGAGGTGTCCGCCTCGGCCTGGGTGAGGTCGGGCTGGCTGACGCCGCCGGAACCGCCGGTGGCCGGGCCGGTCGCGTGGGCCATGCCCGGTATGAGAGAGACGCCGGCCGCGAGTACGGCTGCGGATGCTGCGAGTCGCCGGTATGACACCGAGCCCCCCAAACGGTTCGTGAGCCCCTTGTCAGGGCTGAAAGTGCGCTCAGAGTACCCAGGGTCGGAACGGCGCAACACTGGCCCCCACCTGCGTTATCTTCCCGAAACCGGAATCGCCCCGGGGGCGGCCGCGAAGGCCGTCCCCGGGGCGATGCGCTCAGGGCCTACCGGTGTGGGTGGCCGGTGGCTCAGTTGTCCTCGTAGACGCCGAAGATGTCGACGATGAGGTCGAGGTTGCCGTCGCTCTGGTTCCAGAAGTCGATGATTCCGGACGGGCCGGTGGCGGCCTGGACCAGGTTCGGGACGGTCTTGCCCGGGGTCCAGTTCAGGTTGGACGAGGTCGGCGTGGGCGGCCAGACCTCCGTGCCGTTCTTGTAGTCGTACAGCGAGTTCGGGTCCGGCGTGACGGCGAGGTAGCCGCTGTCCTTGGTGTTGGTCACCGTGCTGTTCAGCACGAAGCCCTTGGTGTGGGGCAGGCCGTCGGAGAGCGGCATGTAGATGTAGCCGCGGCCCTCCAGCGGACCGTAGGCCCAGGTGTTGCCGTCGCGGGTGTCGAGCAGGCGGGACGGCTTGACCGGGACGAACGCGTTCGTGCTGTCCTTGCTGTAGTAGCCGACGACGTCGACGATGACGTCGGTCGGGTTCCAGGCGCCGTTGCGGACGCTGATCTTGCCGTCGGGGCCGACGGGGACGATCACCGAGTTGGCGACGGTCTGCCCCGTGGTGAAGTTCAGGTTGGACGCCGTCGGGGCGGACTGGCCGCTCGGGAAGACGGTGAGGTGGCCGTCGCTCTTGGGGTTGGTGACCGTGACGTTCAGCGCGACGGCGGTGGCGCCGGGCGAGACGTAACCCGTGCCGGCGACCTGCGTGGTGAAGGTGCCGTAGCCCGGGACCTGGCCCTTGGAGGTGCCCTGGCCGATGCGCGTGTCGACCAGGCGCTGCGGCGTCAGCGGGGTGTAGCCGCTGGAGGCGGACTTGGTGAAGTACCCGGTGACGTCGGCGATGAGGTCGACCGACTCCCAGCCGCCGTTGTAGAGGTCCACGTAGCCGTTCTTGACGGGCACGATGACCAGGTTCGGCACGGTCTGTCCGGGGGCGAAGTTCACGTTCGACGTGGTCGGACGGTCGCTGCCGTTGGGGTAGGCGGTGATGTGGCCGCCGCTGGTCGCGTTGGTGACGGTGAGGTTGAGGACCACGGCGGTCACGTTCGACGGGATGGCGCCGTTGCCGGCGATCTTCAGCTGCGTCGCGGTGTAGGCGGGCACCTTGCCCTGCGGGGCGCCGGTGCCGTTGCGGGTGTCGAGCAGGCGGGTCGGGCCGTACGGGGTGTAGTGCGAGCCCGAGGTCCAGACGGCGATCTGGTTGACGGACGAGGCCTGCGTGACCTGGTCCGTGACCGTGACCTTGATCGTGTACCCGCCGGGCTTGGCGTACTGGTGCGGCGTGGTGGTGGTCTGGCCGCCGGTGCCGCTGTCCTGGCCGGTGGTGCCGTCGCCCCAGTCGAAGCCGATGGAGACCGGGTTGGTGGTGCCGTTGGCGGTGGTGTCCACCTCCAGGCCGTGCGCGCTGATGGTGAAGGCCTTCAGGCCCACCGTGATGTCGGCGGCGGTGTCGGCGGTCAGCGGCGCGGCGGCCTTGCCCTTGCCGTCCGCCGGGGCCGGCTTGACCGAGCGGTCGGCCGGGCTGTCGAAGGTGGTCGACTCCGAGCGCGCGACCTTGGCCAGGTCCGGCTTGGCGACCCCGTGCGGCTTGGCCTGGCCCGTGGACGGGTCGGCCGCGTGGGCCATGCCCGGGATGAGAGAGACGCCGGCCGCGAGTACGGCGGCGGATGCTGCGAGTCGGCGGTAGGACACCGAGCCCCCCCAGATGAAAGTTGTTGAGCCCTTGATCAAGGGCTGAAGCCCGCTCAGAGTACATAGCCCCGCCGACATCGCTCACGCGGGTTTCCCCAGGTCGGGGGGCAAACGGCGGAGGGCTTCGGTCCGGTTGCCCCGCGGGCGCCGGTCGCCGGGGCTAGCGTGAGGACCGGCCTGTCCGAGATGAGCGGGCGTGACCTGTGCTGAGTGGAGGTCTTCCGTGAAGGCTGCGGTGCGCAAGTGGGAGGCGGTGCGGGAGTTTGCCCGGGGGCTGCCGGAGGCGGTGGAGGAGTTCCCGTGGGGTCCCGAGGACTGCGTCGTGAAGGTCAACAAGAAGATCTTCGTCTTCCTGGGCAACGCCGACGGCCCCCAGCCTCCCGGGCTGTCGGTCAAGCTCAAGGACGAGGCGCTGCACGGCCACGCCATGACGGCTCCCGGCGCGGCGCCGACCGGCTACGGCCTGGGGCGCTCCGGCTGGGTGTCCGTGCCGCTGGGGGAGAAGGGGGCGCCGTCGGCCGAGGTGCTGTGCGAGTGGGTGGAGGAGAGCTACCGGACGGTCGCCCTCAAGCGGCACCTCAAGGAGCTCGACGCGCGGATCGAGTCAAACGGCTAAGCGCTTGCTCTTGTGCTGCGTGGAACACGTTCCTAGCATCGCTGGTGTTACATCAGTTGTGTCACACACTCCACACGGGACGCTGGGGGCTCGATGGCAGTGACAGGAGCCGGTCCGCTCGCGGGCGTGCGGGTCGTCGAACTGGCGGGCATCGGCCCGGGCCCGTTCGCCGCCATGCTCCTCGCCGACCTGGGGGCGGACGTCGTACGGGTGGACCGCCCCGGCGGGGGCGGCCTCGCGATCGACCCCGCGTACGACGTCACCAACCGCAACAAGCGCTCCGTCCTGGTCGACCTGAAGTCCCCCGAGGGGCCGGGCCTCGTGCTGGACCTCGTCGAGCGGGCCGACGTCCTCATCGAGGGCTTCCGCCCCGGCGTCGCCGAGCGCCTCGGCGTCGGCCCGGCCGACTGCCACGCCCGCAACCCGCGCCTGGTGTACGGGCGGATGACCGGCTGGGGCCAGGACGGCCCGCTCGCCCCCACCGCCGGCCACGACATCGCGTACATCGCCGTCACCGGCGCCCTCGGCATGATCGGCACCCCGGACGGGCCCCCGGCCGTCCCCGCCAACCTCGTCGGGGACTACGCGGGCGGCTCCCTCTACCTCGTCATCGGCGTCCTGGCCGCGCTCCAGCACGCCCGCACCCCCGGCGGCGCCGGACAGGTCGTCGACGCGGCCATCGTCGACGGCGCCGCCCACCTCACCGCCATGATCCACGGGATGATGGCGGCCGGCGGCTGGCAGGACCGGCGCGGGACCAACCTCCTCGACGGCGGCTGCCCCTTCTACGGCACCTACGAGACCTCCGACGGCGGGTACATGGCCGTCGGCGCGCTCGAGCAGCAGTTCTACGACACCTTCACCGCGCTCCTCGGCATCGCCGACCGGGCCCCCGCCCGCAAGGACCCGGCCCGCTGGGGCGAGCTCCGCGAGGCCGTCGCCGCCCGCTTCAAGTCCCGTACGCGCGCCGAGTGGACGGTCGTCTTCGAGGGCAGCGACGCCTGCGTGGCACCCGTGCTCTCCCTGCGCGAGGCGCCGCAGCACCCGCACCTCGCCGCCCGGGACACCTTCACCGACTTCGGCGGGATCACCCAGCCCGCCCCCGCCCCCCGGTTCTCCGCGACCCCCGCCTCATTGCGCAGCGGCCCCGCGCAGCCCGGGGCGGACACCGCATCCGTGGCCCGCGACTGGGACGTTCCGGGCCTGACCGGGAAGGGAGAGGGCGCCTGATGGAACTGTCCATGCTGCTCGACTACGCCGGCGACCCGCGCCGGGCCGCCGACCAGGCGGCGGCGCTGGAGGCGGCCGGCCTCGACGCCGTCTGGGTCGCCGAGGCCTGGGGCTTCGACTCCCCGACGATCATGGGCTACCTCGCGGCCCGCACCGAGCGGATGAAGATCGGCTCGGCCATCGTCAACGTCTACTCCCGCACGCCCGCCCTCATCGCCCAGACGGGGGCCGGGCTCGACGCCCTCTCCGGCGGCCGCGCCATGCTGGGCCTTGGCGCCTCCGGCCCGCAGGTCGTCGAGGGCTGGCACGGCAAGCCGTACGACAGGCCGCTCGGGCGGACCCGCGAGACGGTCGAGCTGTGCCGGCGGATCTGGCGCCGCGAGACCATCGACCACCACGGCATCACCGACATGCCGCTGCCGCCGGAGAAGGGCGGCCGCCACGGCAAGCCGCTGAAGATCCTCACCCGGCCCGTCCGCCCGGACCTGCCCGTGTACATCGCCTCCCTCGGCCCGGCGAACGTCGCGATGACCGCCGAGATCGCCGACGGCTGGCTGCCGACGCTGTTCATCCCGGAGAAGGCCGCCGCCGTGTGGGGCGGCCCGCTCGCCGAGGGCGCCGCGCGCCGCGACCCGGCGCTCGGCCCGCTGCAGACGGTGGCCGGCGGCCTGCTGGCCATCGGAGAGGACGCGGCCGCCGCACGGGACCTGGCGCGTCCGCAGATCGCCCTGTACGTGGGCGGGATGGGCGCGGTCGGCAAGAACTTCTACAACGACCTCGCCGTCGCCTACGGCTACGAGGAGGAGGCGCGGAAGATCCAGGAGCTCTACCTCTCCGGCCGCAAGCGCGATGCGGCGGCCGCCGTACCGGAGGAGTTCTGCGAGCTCATGACGCTGTGCGGGCCCGCCGGGTACGTGCGCGAGCGCATCGAGGCCTTCCGGGAGGCCGGCGTCACCATGCTCAACATCACGCCCGTCGGCCCCGAGCCGGCCCGGCTGATCGAAACCGTCAAGAGCTGGCTCTAGGGGGCCCCGTTGCAACGCCGCATCTTCGACGCCGACCACGAGGCGTTCCGCGAGACCGTGCGCACCTTCCTCGCCAAGGAGGTGCTGCCGCACTACGAGCAGTGGGAGAAGGACGGCATCGTCAGCCGCGAGGCCTGGCGCGCCGCCGGCCGGCAGGGCCTGCTGGGCCTGGCCGTCCCGGAGGAGTACGGCGGCGGCGGGAACAGCGACTTCCGCTACGCCGCCGTGATCGCCGAGGAGTTCACCCGGGCCGGCGCGCCCGGGCTGGCCATCGGCCTGCACAACGACATCATCGGCCCGTACCTGGTCAACCTGGCCACCGAGGAGCAGAAGCGCCGCTGGCTGCCCGGCTTCTGCTCCGGCGAGACGATCACGGCGATAGCGATGACCGAGCCGGGCGCCGGCAGCGACCTGCAGGGCATCCGCACCACCGCCGAGGACCGCGGCGACCACTGGCTGCTCAACGGCTCCAAGACCTTCATCTCCAACGGCATCCTCGCCGACCTCGTGATCGTCGTCGCGAAGACCACGCCGGAGGGCGGGGCGCACGGCCTGTCGCTGCTCGTCGTCGAGCGGGGGGCGGAGGGCTTCGAACGCGGCCGCAACCTCGACAAGATCGGCCAGAAGGCCCAGGACACCGCAGAGCTGTTCTTCCGCGACGTCCGCGTCCCGAAGGAGAACCTGCTCGGCGAGCTGAACGGCGCCTTCGTCCACCTGATGAACCACCTCGCGCAGGAGCGGATGGGCATCGCGATGGCCGCCATCGCCGGCGCCGAGCACCTGCTGGAGATCACCACCCGGTACGTCAAGGAGCGCGAGGCCTTCGGGCGGCCGCTGGCCAAGCTGCAGCACATCCGGTTCGAGATCGCGGAGATGGCCACCGAGTGCGCCGTCACCCGCACCTTCGTCGACCGCTGCATCACCGACCATTCCGACGGGCTCCTCGACCACGTCCACGCCTCGATGGCCAAGTGGTGGGCGACCGAGCTGCAGAAGCGGGTCGCCGACCGCTGCCTGCAACTCCACGGCGGCTACGGGTACATGACCGAATACCGGGTCGCGAAGGCCTTCACCGACGGCCGCATCCAGACCATCTACGGCGGCACGACCGAGATCATGAAGGAGATCATCGGTCGTTCCCTGCTCGGCTAACCTCCCCTCGAAAGGCTTGACCAGTGAGCACCGAAGCGTACGTATACGACGCGATCCGCACGCCGCGCGGCCGCGGCAAGGCCACCGGCTCCCTCCACGGAACCAAGCCGATCGACCTGGTCGTCGGCCTCATCGACGCCCTGCGCGAGCGCAACCCCGGCCTGGACCCGGCCACCATCGACGACATCGTCCTCGGCGTCGTCGGCCCGGTCGGCGACCAGGGCTCCGACATCGCCCGCATCGCCGCCATCGCCGCCGGGCTCCCGGACACCGTGGCCGGCGTACAGGAGAACCGCTTCTGCGCCTCCGGCCTGGAAGCCGTCAACATGGCCGCGGCCAAGGTGCGCTCCGGCTGGGAGGACCTGGTCCTCGCGGGCGGCGTGGAGTCCATGTCCCGCGTCCCGATGGCCTCCGACGGCGGCGCCTGGTTCAACGACCCGATGACCAACTGGGACGTCAACTTCGTCCCGCAGGGCATCGGCGCCGACCTGATCGCCACGATCGAGGGCTTCTCCCGCCGCGACGTCGACGAGTACGCCGCCCTGTCCCAGGAGCGCGCCGCAACAGCCGTGAAGGAGGGCCGCTTCGCCCGGTCCGTGGTCCCGGTCACCGACCGCAACGGCCTGGTCGTCCTGGACCACGACGAGTTCATCCGCCCGGGCACCACCGCCGACACCCTCGCGGGGCTCAAGCCGTCCTTCGCGGACATCGGTGAGCTCGGCGGCTTCGACGCCGTCGCCCTGCAGAAGTACCACTGGGTGGAGAAGATCGACCACGTCCACCACGCGGGCAACTCCTCCGGCATCGTCGACGGCGCCTCGCTCGTCGCGATCGGCTCCCGCGAGGCGGGCGAGCGGAACGGCCTGACCCCGCGCGCCCGGATCGTCTCGGCCGCGGTGTCCGGCTCCGAGCCCACCATCATGCTCACCGGACCCGCCCCGGCCACCCGCAAGGCCCTGGCCAAGGCCGGGCTGACCATCGACGACATCGACCTGATCGAGATCAACGAGGCCTTCGCCGGCGTCGTCCTGCGCTTCGTCAAGGACATGGGCGTCTCCCTCGACAAGGTCAACGTCAACGGCGGCGCCATCGCCCTCGGCCACCCGCTCGGCGCCACCGGCGCGATGATCCTCGGCACCGTCGTCGACGAACTGGAGCGCCAGGACAAGCGCTACGGGCTCGTGACCCTCTGCGTCGGCGGCGGCATGGGCGTCGCCACCGTCGTCGAGCGCCTCTGAACCGTCCTGCACCCCCTGATCCCCTCCGACACGGCCGACACGGAAGTAGCGAACATGAGCGAGTCCACCACGATCCGCTGGGAACAGGACGAGACCGGCATCGTCACCCTGGTCCTCGACGACCCCAACCAGTCCGCCAACACCATGAACCAGGCCTTCAAGGACTCCATCGCGGCCATCGCCGACCGCGCCGAGGCCGAGAAGGACTCCATCCGCGGCATCATCTACACCTCCGCCAAGAAGACCTTCTTCGCGGGCGGCGACCTCAAGGACATGATCGGGCTGCGCCCCGAGCACGCGCAGCTCGCCTTCGACACCGGCACCGCGATCAAGAGCTCGCTGCGCCGCATCGAGACCCTCGGCAAGCCCGTCGTCGCCGCCATCAACGGCGCGGCCCTCGGCGGCGGCTACGAGATCGCCCTCGCCTCCCACCACCGCATCGCCCTCGACGCCCCCGGATCGAAGATCGGCCTGCCCGAGGTCACCCTCGGCCTGCTCCCGGCCGGCGGCGGCGTCACCCGCACCGTCCGCCTCATGGGCATCGCCGACGCGCTGCTGAAGGTCCTGCTCCAGGGCACCCAGTACAACCCGCAGCGCGCCCTCGACAACGGCCTGGTCCACGAACTGGCCGCCACCCCCGAGGAGATGCTGGCCAAGGCGCGGGCGTTCATCGACGCCAACCCCGAGTCCAAGCAGCCCTGGGACGTCCCCGGCTACCGCATCCCCGGCGGGACCCCGGCGAACCCGAAGTTCGCCGCGAACCTGCCGGCGTTCCCCGCGAACCTGAAGAAGCAGCTGAACGGGGCCCCGTACCCGGCGCCGCGCAACATCCTGGCCTGCGCCGTCGAGGGCGCCCAGGTGGACTTCGAGACGGCGCTGACCATCGAGGCCCGCTACTTCACCGAGCTGGTCACCGGCCAGACCGCCAAGAACATGATCCAGGCGTTCTTCTTCGACCTCCAGGCCGTCAACGCCGGCCGCAGCCGCCCCCAGGGCATCGAGCCCCGCAAGGTCCGCAAGGTCGCCGTCCTCGGTGCCGGGATGATGGGCGCGGGCATCGCGTACTCCTGCGCCCGCGCGGGCATCGAGGTCGTCCTCAAGGACGTCACCGCCGAGGCCGCCGCCAAGGGCAAGGCGTACTCGGAGAAGCTCCTCGACAAGGCGCTCTCCCGCGGCCGTACGACCGAGGCCAAGCGGGCCGAGCTGCTCGCCCGGATCACGCCGACGGCCGACGTCGCCGACCTGGCGGGCTGCGACGCCGTGATCGAGGCCGTCTTCGAGGACACCGCCCTCAAGCACAAGGTGTTCCAGGAGGTCCAGGACGTCGTCGCGCCCGACGCGCTGCTGTGCTCCAACACCTCCACCCTGCCCATCACCGGGCTGGCCGAGGGCGTCGAGCGGCCCGCCGACTTCATCGGCCTGCACTTCTTCTCGCCCGTCGACAAGATGCCGCTGGTGGAGATCGTCAAGGGCCGGGCCACCGGGGACGAGGCCATCGCCCGCGCCTTCGACCTGGTCCGGCAGATCAACAAGACCCCGATCGTGGTCAACGACTCCCGCGGCTTCTTCACCTCGCGCGTCATCGGGCAGTTCATCAACGAGGGCGTCGCCATGGTCGGCGAGGGCCTCGAGCCCGCCTCCATCGAGCAGGCCGCGGCCCAGGCCGGCTACCCGGCCAAGGTCCTGTCCCTGATGGACGAGCTGACCCTCACCCTCCCGCGCAAGATCCGCAACGAGACCCGCAAGGCCGTCGAGGCCGAGGGCGGCTCGTGGACCCCGCACCCTGCGGACACGGTCATCGACCGGATGGTCGACGAGTTCGGCCGCCCGGGGCGCAGCGGCGGCGCCGGCTTCTACGAGTACGACGAGACGGGCAAGCGGGCCCGGATCTGGCCGGGCCTGCGCGAGCACTTCGCCAAGCCGGAGGCCGGGATCCCGTTCGAGGACATGAAGGAGCGGATGCTCTTCTCCGAGGCGCTGGACACCGTTCGCTGCCTCGACGAGGGCGTCCTGACCTCCATCGCCGACGCCAACATCGGCTCCATCATGGGCATCGGCTTCCCGGCCTGGACCGGTGGTGTCATCCAGTACATCAACGGCTACGAGGGCGGCCTGCCGGGGTTCGTCGCCCGGGCGCAGGAACTGGCCGCGGAGTACGGGGACCGGTTCCTGCCGCCGGCCTCGCTGGTCGCCAAGGCCGAGCGCGGCGAGACGTACGCCGACTGACCGGGCGGCCCCGTCGCCGCCCGTTTCGGCAGCCTTGCCCCCCGCCCGCCCGGCACTGCGCCGGGCGGGCGGCGGTGTGGGGCTGGGCCCCCGCTCCCGTTCCGGGCGCTCCGCGCCCGGTGCGCTCAAACGCCGCGCAGGCTGGAATCAGGGCAGGGTGGCGAAGACGCCGCGGTGTTCCGTGCCGTCGGGGAGGGTCCAGACGGCGGTCACCGAGGCCTCGCCGTCCTGCGCACCGCCCGGTCGGAGGACCCGGGTCAGCGACAGGGGCGCCGGCAGCCCGTCGGCCAGGACCTCGGTGCCCTGCGGCGTGTGGGTGGGCCGCGGGCGGACCGGGGCGGCGGGGCGCACCGTGGACTTACCCTCCACGGTGACCGACGGGTCGGGCGTGTCGGTGAGGCTCTGCGCCTGGGGTACGGCCTCGCCGCGCAGCAGGGCGAGGAGCTGCTCGACGGCCACGGGGTCGTGCGTGGCGTCGTACACCCAGCGCTTGCCCAGCACGCCGTGCTCCGTGGTGCCCACCAGCCCCGCCTCGGCGCCCTCCAGCGGCGCCCCGCGGTAGGTCATCGGCACGAGGTAGGCCACGGGCGCACCGGCGGAGGCGTCGGTGACGACCATGAACTCGATGCCCACCTCGCCCTCCGGGTCGTCGAGCCGGAACCCGCCGGCCTTGACCGGTTCCGGGGCGCTGCCCGTGGCCGCGTACCAGGGCTGCGCCGGGAGCCAGGCGGCGAGGAGTTCGAGTTTGGTCGGGGTGATCGTGGTTCTGTGGATCAGTGCCATGACCCCGAAACTACCTGCTGCCCACCGGGGTTGGGCAGGGACTCATTCCCCGCCGGTGAAGGCCGCCTTCAGCTCCTCCCGCAGCGACCGCTGGAAGGCCGTCACCAGGGCCTGCACCACCATGGGCTGCATATGGGCCGACAGCGCCTTCATGGACTCCACCCGCTCCGGGTCGTCCTCCCCTTCCGTGAACGGGCCCCACACCTCGTCGCGGAACAGCCGCGTCAGCTCGTGCGCCGTCGCCCGCGCGTGCTCCAGCATCACCCGGCGCGCCGCCAGGATCGTCTCGTGGGAGATCGGCACGTCCAGCAGCGCCACCCCCAGCCGCAGCAGGGACAGGTCCACCCGGAAGCCCCCGGCCCCGCCCCCCGGCGCGATCACGTTCATCGCCGCGAGCCGGCGCAGGTCGGTGTCCGACAGCGCCCGCCCGGCCCGCTTCTCCAGCTCCTCGCGCGACGCCTCCTCCGCCGAGTCCGGCGCCCAGGTCGCCACCAGCGCCCGGTGGATCGCCAGGTCGTGCGCGCTCAGGTCGTCGGGCAGCGCGTCGAGGTAGCGCTCGATCGCCGACAAGGTCATGCCCTGGTGCTGGAGTTCCTCGATCAGCGCGAGCCGGGACAGGTGCTCGGGCCCGTAGCGGCCCACCCTGCGCGGTCCGATCACGGGAGGGGGCAAAAGGCCGCGGGTGCTGTAGAACCGTACGGTGCGGACGGTGACCCCCGCCCGGGCGGCGAGCTCGTCGACGGTGAGCGAGGGCTCGGGCACCCGGTTGGTCATGGTCTGTCGCCTCGCTCTCCGAACAGCACGTCCCGTTCCAGTACCGCGGTTCAACAGTATTGCTGTCGCACCAACGATGTGAAACGGCCAGGAGTGCCCATGACCACGAATCTGCGACTGCCCGGACGACCCGAAGAGCTCACCCTCCCCGCCCTGCTGGCCCGCAACGCCGCCGAGTACGGCGATCTCCCCGCCCTCTCGTGGCGCACCGGCCCCGGCTCCGCCGACTGGACGACCCTCGGCTGGGGCGAGGTCCGCCGCCGCGTCGCCGTCCTCGCCGCCGGGTACGCGGCCCTCGGCGTCGAGCGCGGCGAGCACGTCCTGATCATGATGGGGAACCGGCCCGAGCACTGGCTGACCGACCTCGCCCTGGTCCACCTGGGCGCCGTCCCCGTCACGGTGTACGGGACCTCCGCGCCCGAGCAGATAGCCCACATCGCCCGCCACAGCCGCGCCCGCACCGCCCTGGTCGAGGGCGCCCGCGAGCTGGCCCGCTGGGAGCCGCTGCTCGACGATCCGGGCGTGCCGCTCGAGCGGGTCGTGGTCGCGGAGGCCGCCGAGGCCGGCCGGCACGGCACGTACGCCTCCCTCTACGCGAGCGGGGCGCGGCTGCACCGCGCCGAGGCCTTCGAGAAGGCCTGGCAGGAGACCCGGCCCGGGGATCCGCTGACCGTCGTCTACACCTCGGGCACCACCGGCGACCCCAAGGGCGTCCGCCTCACCCACCGCAACATCCTGCTGCAGTCGGTCCGCCTCGACCGGCGCGTGGAGCTGCCCGAGCACGCCGAGCACATCTGCTACCTGCCGTTCGCACACATCGCCGAGCGGATCCTCGGCATCTACCTGCCGCTGCTGCGGGCCGCGCACGTCCGGCTGGTCGCCGACCCGGCCGCCGTCGCGCTCGCCGTCCGCGAGCTGCACCCGGTCCAGTTCTTCGGGGTGCCGCGCGTGTGGGAGAAGCTCGCCGCGTCCGTACGGGCGGTGCTCGCGCAACTGCCGGCGCAGCAGCGCGAGGCCATCGAGGGGGCGAACGGCCTCGCCCGGGCCCGCGCCGGCCACCGGGAGCGGGGCGAGGCGGTGCCCGCCGCGCTGGAGGCCTCGTACGCGCGGGCCAAGGAACGGGTCCTGGACCCGCTGCTGGGCCTGGCCGGGCTGGACCGCCTGGTGTGGACGGCCAGCGCCACCGCGCCGATGCCGATCGACGTGGTGCGCTTCTGGGCGGGCTGGGGGATCACCATCATGGACGCCTGGGGGCTCACCGAGACCTCCGGCGTGTGCACCGTCAACAGCCCCGACGCCTTCCGCCTCGGCTCGGTCGGCCGGCCGATCGAGGGGCTCGAACTGCGGCTCGCCGCGGACGGGGAGATCCTCGCCCGCGGTGAGACCGTCTTCGGCGGCTACCTGCGGCCCGACGGCTCGGTGGAGGGCGCGCACGACGCCGAGGGCTGGTTTCCGACCGGGGACGTCGGCCGCCTCGACGAGGACGGGTTCCTCTGGCTGACGGACCGCAAGAAGGAGCTGATCATCACCTCGAACGGCAAGAACGTCTCGCCCGCGCTGGTGGAGAACACCGTCAAGGAGCACCCGCTGATCGGGCAGGCCCTCGTGCACGGCGACGGCCGCTCGTACCTCGTCGCCCTGCTGGTCCTCGACGCCGAGCTGGCCCCGGCCTGGGCGGCGGCCCGCGGCATCGAGACCGGCTCGCTCGCCGAGCTCGGCCGCCATCCGGCCGTGCGGGAGGAGGTCGCCCGCGCCGTCGAGGCGGCCAACGCCCGGCTCAACCGCACCGAGCAGATCAAGCGGTACCGGCTGCTGACCGAGGAGTGGGGCCCGGAGTCGGGCGAGCTGACGCCCTCGCTGAAGCTGCGCCGCCGGGTGGTGCGGGAGAAGTACGGGGAGCTGATCGACGGGCTGTACGAGGAGCCGTACGAAGCCCCGTAGTCCGGGAACGGCGCCTCCGGCGGGCGGGCGGCCCGCCGGAGGCGCCCGGGGCTCAGCGGCCGATCACCGGGTAGTGGTCGCTGAGGTTGGTGTAGGTGTAGGAGGTGCCCCAGCTGGAGACCGTCCAGGGCGCCGCGTCCTCCTTGACCACGTTGTTCTCCCAGCCCGCCGGGCGGGCGTTGCCCTTGCGGTACAGGACGTAGTCCAGGTCCTCGCGCGGGTCCGTCGGGTAGCGGTAGTTCGCGATCGAGTTGAGGGCCGTGTCGAAGGAGTACGGGTGGCCCGTGCGCGTGTCGGCGCCGGCGAGGTCGGCATTGGCGAGCATGGAGGCGTACTCGGGGGTGCGGGAGTCGACGTTCATGTCGCCCGCGACGATGACCTGCTCGTTCGCCGGGATGTTCTTGGCGTCCAGGAAGGCGTCTATCGCCCTGAACTGCCGGGCCCGCATCTCGGCCGCCTCGCCCGCGGCGCAGCCGGAGTCGGTGGACTGGGCGTGCGTGCCGACCACGTGCACCTTCGTGCCGTTCACGTCCAGGACGACGTAGGCGAAGCCCTTGTTGGACCACCAGTCGGCGCCGCAGGCGTCCTTGTAGACGAACTGCTCCTTGCGGACGATCGGCCACTTGCTGAGGATCGTGACGCCGCCGTCCTCGGGGGTGGTGGAGGAGTAGGAGCCGCCCGTGGCGTCCCAGCCGCTCTTGCTGCGGCCGACGACCGGGGTCTGGTACGGGTACTGCGCCGAGGCGTTGGACTTCAGCGCGTCCGACGCCCCGTTGTCGAAGGCCTCCTGGAGCACGACCACGTCCTTGCCCTGGAAGAAGGACGCCTTGGGGATCTCCGAAGCCCGGTGGTCCTGACCCCAGTTGGGGTAGAGGTTCTTGCTCATCAGGAACACGTTGTACGTCAGGACGCTGAGCCGGGGCGCCGTCGTGCTCTCGGCGGCCTGGGCCGAGGGCGCGGTGGTGGCGGCCAGCGCGGCGGCGGCGACCGAAGCGACGGCCGCCGCGGCGGTGCGGCGACGGCTGGGCTTGGTGTGCGGCATGGGCTCTCCATCAGCGGTGGGGGAGATCGACCCGCACATCCAAGCAGCCGCGGTTACCTCTGGGTAACACCCGGGACAAGACTTTCTGTCCGGCCCGAGGACATCGGGCGCGGATCGTCGTACGGCGACCTACAGGGCGGGTTCCGTCAGCAGCTCCAGGAGCCAACGGGCGCTGTCCGTACCCCCGGTGGAGTCGTCACCCGTCGAGTCGCCGCCGCCCGGCCCCGGGAAGACCCGGCCCCAGGAGCAGGCCCGGCCCAGGGCCCCCAGCCGGTACGCCAGCGACACCGCGCGCCGCAGCTCCGCGGCGGTGGCGCCCGCGCCCGTCCACGGCTCCAGGTAGGCGTCGCGCAGCCGGGGCAGCACCCCGGGCCCGTACCGCTCGCGGGCCGCCCGGGCCGGGACCAGCAGGCTGCAGAACGGGTGCGAGAGGGCCGCGTCGCCCCAGTCGAAGAAGGTGAAGCGGTCCGGCCGCGGCGCGAACAGCTGGCTCTCGTGCAGGTCCGCGTGGTCGAGGGTGTCGGCGATGCCGGTGCCCGCGAGCTCGGCGCACCAGTCCGCCAGCCGGGGCCGCAGCGCGTGCAGCGCCCTGCGCGGGCCGGGCTCCAGCACCGTGTTCGCGTCGAGGAGCCGGTCGAAGACCTCCGGCAGGGCGGCGGTGTGCGCGGCCGGGACGCCGAGGGCCTCGATCCGCCCGGCGTACGGGGTCAGCGCGCGCTGCATCGCCGCGTACCGTCGCAGCGGCTCCTCCCAGGCGCCCGGGTCGGCGGGCCCGCGGTCGAGCACCTCCCGGAACAGGGGGCCGCCGTCGGGCAGCAGCGACCAGCCGCGCCCCTGGTCGACCGCGAGCGGCCGCAGCACGTGCTCGGGCACCCACCCGGCCAGGGCCTCGGCCAGCCCGGCCTCGAAGGCGCTCGCGGGCGGATTGGCCTTGAACCACACGGCCGCGCCGTTGCCTCCACCGTCTCCTTCGACGGTGAGCCGCACCAGCACCGACCACGGCCGCAGCCGCACCGCGCGCGGGCCGCTCTCGTGCAGCCCGTGCGCGGCCAGCTCCCGCCCGGCCCAGTCGAACACCGCCGTGCGCCACGCCTCCTGCTCCCACGGCGTCACCGCCTGCGGGTACTGCCCTCGGTCCACCACGGGGATGTCAGCTCGCATGCGGGCCATGACAGCACCGCGGCCGCCCGGGGTTCCAGCGGATTTCCGCCGCACTGATCACCTCCGCCGTCCGCCGTCCGCCGTCCGCCGTCCCCGTCCTCTGCCGACGGTGATCTTCCGGGCATACTGGATGAACAGAGCACCACGTCCAGGGGGATCCACATGAGCACCACACGGCAGCCGGCCGAGCGGGAACACGGGCGGGCGGGGGCGGCCGCGCGCCGGGGCGAGCCGCGGCCGCCCGCCCCCGGCGGGGTGCTGTGGACCATCTCCGGCGACATCCGGGCGCTGCTGATGCTGCCCGCCGCCTTCACCCTGCAGGTCGCCCACCCCGCCATCGGCGCCGGCGTCGACGAGCACTCGGTGTTCCGCACCGACCCGTGGGGGCGCGGCGAGCGCTCGCTGCGCTCGGTCCAGCTGTGGGTGTACGGCGGGGAGCGGGCCGCCGAGGAGGGCCGCCGGGTCCGCCGCCTGCACAAGGAGATCCAGGGCATCGACACGCGCGGCCGGCGCTACCACTCCCTCGACCCGGCCTGCTACGCCTGGGTCCACGCCACCGGATTCCCGATCTACCTCTACGCCGGGCGCTACCTGCTGCGCCGCTTCACCCCCGCGCAGGAGCGGCAGCTGTACCGGGAATGGCTCCAGGTGGGCCGGATCCTGGGCCTCCACGACCGCGACATGCCGCAGAGCATCGAGGAGTACTGGCCGTACTACCGGCGGATGCTGGCCGAGGAGATCGAGCCGACGAAGGTCGCCCGCGAGCTGGTCGCCACGGACGTGCCGCTGCCGCGGCCCGCGGGCGGCTCCCTGCCCGTACGGCTGCTGCTGCGGCTGGCGTGGCCGGTGCTGCGGGCGGCGTTCCTGCACTTCCGGGCGTTCGTCACCGTCGGCTACATGCCGCCCGACGCCCGGGCCGCGATCGGCCTGGAGTGGACCGAGGCCCAGGAGCGCCGGCTGCGCCGCTTCAGCACGGCCGTGCGGCTGCTCGTACCGCTGCTGCCGGAGCGGCTGCGGTACCTGCCGATCGCCCGGCAGGCGCGGTCCCGGTGGCGCGCCGGCGCCTCGTAAGGGGAACGGCGGACGCCGGCGCGGGGCACAGGACGCGGGCCCGGTCCGCCGGCCGGGCCCGCGTCTGAGTCAATGCCTGGGTCAGTGCCCGTGGCCGCGGGCGTGCTCGCTGTCGTGGATCGCGTTCGTCTCGGCGATCTTCTTCCAGGACTTGGGCTCCACCGGCTCGGCGGCCGGGGCCTGCAGGGAGCGGGCCTTGCCGTTCGCGGCGGCCGGCGGGGCGAAGGCCGGCTTGCCGGGGGTGTAGAGCCAGGTCTCGAACAACTGCGCCAGGGGCTTGTTCGAGATCTTCTCCGCGTACCGGACGAAGTCCCCGACCTTGGCGTTGCCGTAGGCCCGCTCGGTCGGCCAGCCCTTGAGGATCCGGAAGAACGTTTCGTCGCCGACCTCGTTGCGCAGCGCCTGCAGGGCGATCGCGCCGCGGTCGTACACGGCCCCGTGGAACTGGTTGTCCGGGCCCGGGTCACCCGGCTTGACCTGCCAGAAGGGGTCCTCCGCCGGCCGCAGCTGGTACGCCCAGTCCGCGAGCTCCTGCGCGGTGCCCTCGCCCTCCTTCTCCGACCACAGCCACTGGCTGTAGCGGGCGAAGCCCTCGTTGATCCAGATGTCCTTCCAGTTGTCGACGGAGACGCTGTCGCCGAACCACTGGTGGGCCAGCTCGTGCACGACGACCGAGACGTTCGCGCCGTTCGCGAACTGGCGGGGGCTGTAGAACGGGCGGGTCTGGGTCTCCAGCGCGAAGCCGCTCGGCACGTTGGGCACGTACCCGCCCAGCGCGTTGAACGGGTACGGCCCGAAGACGGACTCCTCCCACTCGACGACCTCGCCGGTCCGCTCCACGCTCGCGCGCGCCGCGCCCGCGTTGTCGCCGAGGTCCTTGCTGTATGCGTTGACGATGGGCAGCCCGTTCGCCGTCTTGTCGGTGGTGATGTCGAACTTGCCGATGGCGAGGGTGGCCAGGTACGTGGCCTGCGGCTTGTTGGAGCGCCAGTTGTAGCGGGTCCAGCCCAGCCGCGAACTCTGCGACTGCAGGACGCCGTTGCTGATGGCCTGCGTGCCGTCCGGGACGCTGATGGAGACGTCGAAAGTGGCCTTGTCGAGCGGGTGGTCGTTGCTCGGGAACCACCAGACCGCCGAGTCGGGCTCCTGCGCGGCGACGCCGCCGTCCGGGGTGCGCTGCCAGGCAGACCAGCCGTCCACCTTGAACTCCGAGGGCTTTCCGGCGTACTTGACGACGACGGTCGCCGGGCGGTCCTTCTGCAGCGCCTGGGCGGGGGTCACCTCGAGCTCGTGCGCACCGGAGGCGGCGAACTTGGCCTTGGCGCCGTTGACCCGGATCTCGCTGACCTTCAGCCCGAAGTCCAGGTTGAAGCGGGACAGGTCCTGCTTGGCGGTGGCCAGCAGGGTCGCGGTGCCCTCCAGCAGGTCCGTCTTCGGCTCGTACTTCAGCCGCAGGTCGTAGTGGGACACGTCGTATCCGCCGTTGCCGCTGGCCGGGTAGTAGGAGTCGCCGATACCCGGCGCGCCCGCGGCCGAGCCCGCAGCCGACGCCGGGATCACCAGCAGAAGGGAGGCGGCGAGCACGCTCGGGGCGATGACTTTGCGGTACACGAAGGCTCCAAGGGGTAGAGGAGACGGTTCCGTTCGACCGTATTCACCCCCCGCCTCCCACGTCATGTCCATGGTCCCTGCTGTCACACGATCGCCATTCGGCCGTCACACGGGTGCCCGGCCGCCACGGGCCGGTGGGGCAGGACCGGGGCGTGCGGGCCGCCGGCCGGAGGGGGCCGGGGGCGGGGAGCCCCCGTGACCATTGCCCGCAGAAGCCGCATCCGGGGCAGCGGACCGGCCGCCTCCGGGCCGGGGCCGCGCGGGAGAACGGCCGGAAAGCGCGCTCCGGGCGGGGCGCTGCGGGCCGCCGAGCGGCCGCTGAGGGCTGCCGAGGGCTGCCGAGGTGGCCCGGCGGGATCCGGCCTGTTCTACATACTGAGCAGTCGGTAACCTGGCCGGCATGACGCTTCCCGAGCACGCCGCCCGCCACGCGTGGCACGCCGCGATCAACCCGCTCCACTCGACCGTGTACTTCTCGCCGGAGCTCCCGGAGGAGTTCGCCGCCCTCGGCGTCACGGACCGCTCCACCGCGACCCTCGCCTCCCGCGCGGCCGCCCTGGGGGCCGTCGGCGCCGGCACGGTGACCGCCACCTTCTACAACTACCGCCACGACTTCCTGGCCCGGCACCTGCCCGCCGTCTGGGACACCATCACGCCCGAGCAGGCCGTCGCCGCCCGCCTGCGCGCCGCCGACCGCACCCTGCGCCGCCTCCTCGGCGAGGAGACCGTGAAGTCCGCCGAGCTCGCCGAGGCCGCCGAGCTGGCCCTGCGCGCCACCGAGGCCTGTACCCGGCACGCCCGCACCCTCTACTCCGCCCACGCCGACCTGCCCGTGCCCGAGGAGGCGCACCTGCGCCTGTGGTACGCCACCACCCTGCTGCGCGAGCACCGCGGCGACGGCCACGTCGCCGCCCTCCTGCTCGCCGGCCTCGACCCGCTGGAGGCCCTGGTCAGCCACTCCGCCACGGGCCGCGGCATGACCGCCAAGTGGATCAAGGCCATCCGCGGCTGGGAGCAGTCCGACCTGGACGCCGCCGTCGAGCGGCTGCGCTCGCGCGGCATCCTCGACGCCGCCGGCGAGCTCACCGCCGAGGGCAAGGCGGTGCGCGAGCGCCTGGAGACCGAGACCGACCGCCTCGACGCGGCCCCGTACGAGCACCTCGGCGCCCGGGGCCTGGCCCGTCTCGCCGAGCTCGGCGGCGGCTTCGTCGCGACGGCCGTCGCCGCGGGCGCCTTCCCCTCCGACGCCTTCGGCAAGGCGGCCTGACGGCCGGACCGCCGACCGGCGCGGGGCTCCCGTACGCCGTCACCGCCACCTGCCACAATGGGCAGCCGTCCAGTGCACAACGAAGGCAGGCGGGACCGATCGTGACGACGTCCATCGAAGGCAGGATCGCCGAGGAACTCGGCGTACGGGAGCGGCAGGTCAAGGCCGCAGTCGAGCTGCTCGACGGCGGCTCCACCGTCCCGTTCATCGCGCGCTACCGCAAGGAAGCGACCGAGATGCTCGACGACGCCCAGCTGCGCACCCTCGAGGAGCGGCTGCGGTATCTGCGCGAGCTGGAGGACCGGCGCGCGGCCATCCTGGAGTCGGTGCGGGAGCAGGGCAAGCTCGACGCCGAGCTGGAGGCCCGGATCAACGCGGCCGACACCAAGGCCCGGCTGGAGGACATCTACCTCCCGTTCAAGCCCAAGCGGCGCACCAAGGCCCAGATCGCCCGCGAGGCCGGCCTGGAGCCGCTCGCCGACGGCCTGCTCGCCGACCCGTCGGTGGAGCCGGCCGCCGCCGCGGCCGCGTTCGTCGACGCCGACAAGGGCGTGGCCGACCCGGCCGCCGCCCTGGAGGGCGCCCGCGCCATCCTCACCGAGCGCTTCGGCGAGGACGCCGACCTCATCGGCGAGCTGCGCGAGCGCATGTGGGGCCGCGGCCGGCTCGCCGCGAAGGTCCGCGAGGGCAAGGAGGAGGCAGGCGCCAAGTTCGCCGACTACTTCGACTTCGCCGAGCCGTTCACCGCGCTGCCCTCGCACCGCGTCCTCGCCATGCTGCGCGGCGAGAAGGAGGACGTCCTCGACCTCACCCTGGAGCCGGAGGCCCCCGAGGACGCGGCCGCGCCCGGCCCCTCCTCGTACGAGGGCATGATCGCCCGGCGCTTCGGGGTCGCCGACCGCGGCCGGCCCGGCGACAAGTGGCTGGCCGACACGGTCCGCTGGGCCTGGCGCACGAAGATCCAGGTGCACCTGGGGATCGACCTGCGGATGCGGCTGCGCTCCGCCGCCGAGGACGAGGCCGTACGGGTCTTCGCGGCGAACCTGCGCGACCTGCTGCTCGCGGCCCCCGCCGGCACCCGCGCAACGCTCGGCCTGGACCCGGGCTTCCGCACCGGTGTGAAGGTCGCCGTCGTGGACGCCACCGGCAAGGTCGTGGCCACCGACGTGATCCACCCGCACGTTCCGGCCAACCGGTGGGACGAGGCCCTCGCCAAACTCGCCCGCCTGGCCGAGGAGCACGCGGTCGAGCTCGTCGCCATCGGCAACGGCACCGCCTCCCGTGAGACGGACAAGCTCGCCGGAGAGCTGATCTCCCGCCACCCCGAGCTGAAGCTGACCAAGGTGATGGTCTCCGAGGCGGGCGCCTCCGTGTACTCGGCCTCCGCCTTCGCCTCGCAGGAGCTCCCCGACCTCGACGTGTCGCTGCGCGGTGCGGTCTCGATCGCCCGGCGCCTGCAGGACCCGCTCGCCGAACTCGTCAAGATCGACCCCAAGTCGATCGGTGTCGGGCAGTACCAGCACGACCTGTCCGAGGTGAAGCTCTCGCGCTCCCTCGACGCGGTGGTCGAGGACTGCGTCAACGGCGTCGGCGTCGACGTCAACACCGCCTCCGCGCCGCTGCTCGCGCGGGTCTCCGGCATCAGCGGCGGCCTCGCCGAGAACATCGTGGCCCACCGTGACGCCAACGGCCCCTTCCGCAGCCGCAAGGCGCTCAAGGACGTGGCCCGGCTCGGCCCGAAGGCGTACGAGCAGTGCGCGGGCTTCCTGCGGATCCGCGGCGGCGACGACCCGCTGGACTTCTCCAGCGTGCACCCCGAGGCGTACCCGGTCGTCCGCACCATGGCCAAGACCGTCGGCAGCGAGGTCGCGGCCCTCATCGGCAACACCGGCACGCTGCGCTCCCTGAAGCCGGAGCAGTTCGTCACCGAGGCCTTCGGCCTGCCGACCGTGACGGACATCCTGCGCGAGCTGGAGAAGCCGGGCCGCGACCCGCGCCCCGCGTTCAGGACGGCCGCGTTCAAGGAGGGCGTCGAGAAGATCGGCGACCTGGCCCCCGGCATGATCCTGGAGGGCGTCGTCACCAACGTGGCCGCCTTCGGCGCCTTCATCGACATCGGCGTCCACCAGGACGGCCTGGCGCACGTCTCCGCGCTGTCGAAGAACTTCGTCAAGGATCCGCGCGAGGTGGTCAAGCCCGGCGACATCGTCCGCGTGAAGGTGCTGGACGTGGACATCCCGCGCAAGCGGATCTCCCTCACCCTGCGCCTGGAGGACGAGGCCGGCCGCGCGGGCGGCGCCGCTGCACCGCGCCAGCGCGAGGACCGCCAGGACCGCCGCGGCGGCGGTCGGCCCCCGCAGCAGCGCGGCAACCAGAGCGGCCAGAACCGCGGCCAGGCCCGCGGCCAGGGCGGCCAGGGCGGCCAGGGCGGCCAGGGCGAGGGCGCCCGACGCCAGGGCCAGGCCGGCGGCGCCCCCGCACCCGCGAACAGCGCCATGGCCGACGCCCTCCGCCGAGCAGGCCTCACCGGCACCCCCGAGAACCGCCGCAAGCGGTAGCGGCGCCGGGAGCGGCGGTGACCACGGGGGCGGCGGTTCCTCGTCACCACAACGCGCGCGGGAGGTCGGCAGGTTTGGCCGAATAGGGCCCCCACCTGGGGTCTTGTCTTGCCAATTGCCGCAGAAGATCGGTAGGCATGGTGGAACGCCCGTTCGTCGTCAGGCGGACGGGCTTCCGTTTCCCCTCAGGACCGCACTCCTCCGAGGCCTTCTTGATGGCACAGGACGTCATGCCCATGCCTGCTCATGCCTACCGACGCTGCCCGCGAAAGGGTCCGAAGAGGGATCACATGCGCCACTCGCAACTCGGCCTCCGCAAAAGGTGCGAGAAGATTCTCGGCCATCTGGATCTGACCCATCCGTTCTCCCTCGACGCGCTGTGCGCCCGCATAGCCGAACAGCGGGGCCGCCCCATCCGGCTGCACCCGCTCCCCAAGGAGGCGGCGGAGTCCGGGGTCTGCGGCCTGTGGGTGGGGACCGCCGGGGTCGACTACGTCTTCTACGAGGCCCAGACCACCCCGCTGCACCGCGAGCACATCGTGCTCCACGAGCTCGGGCACATCCTGTTCGGCCACCACTCGCTGGAGGGCGAGGACAACGACGGCCAGGTCCCCGTCGTCCTCGGACGCACCAACTACACCACCCGCCAGGAGCAGGAGGCGGAGATGCTCGCCAGTATGATCCGCATCCGCACGGCCGCCCCCTGCCCGCAGGCGGCCGCCGAAGCGAGCGGCACCCTCGCCCGGCTGGAGTCTGCCATGGGGTACGAGTGGGGCAACCGTGGCCGCTGAGCTCCTGGCACTCGGCGACCGGCTCGCCGTGCCCAGCGTCGTCTGCCTGTGGATCGCGGTCCTGCTGCGTGCCCCCGGCGCCCTGCGCTCCCCGCAGCAGCGAGGCCTGTGGCTCGCCGTGGCCACCGCGGCCGCCGCGATGACCCTGAACCTGCCCGCCGTCGTCACGTACGCGATGCGCGACCAGACGTACGCGCACACCGTCGGCCTCGTCCGCAACCTCATCGGCGTGCTGTCCGCCGGTGCCGTCGTCTACTTCGTCGCCGCCACCACCCGCGGCCGCACCCTCCAACTCGCCGCCTGGATGGGCACGGTGGCCTGGCTGACCGTCCTCGTCGTCCTCGACATGGGGGCGCCGCGGCACGGCACGCACACCATGCCCCCGCACGGCGACCCGGTCCCCTCCCTCGCCTACTGGCTGTTCCTGATCGCCGCGCACACGCTCGCCAACACCACCTGCGTCTTCCTGT
Source organism: Streptomyces sp. NPDC046876 (assembly GCF_040645035.1). Lineage (NCBI taxonomy): Bacteria > Bacillati > Actinomycetota > Actinomycetes > Kitasatosporales > Streptomycetaceae > Streptomyces > Streptomyces sp. NPDC046876. The sequence goes on from NZ_JBEYXK010000031.1 coordinate 52,285, forward strand.
GCTGGCGCTACAGCCGCCGCACCGAGAGCCGCGGCCTCGCGGCCGGCCTGCTGCTGTTCGGCCTCGGGACCGCCCTGGCCGGGCTGTTCTGGATCGCCTACCTCTTCAAGGCGCTGTTCGGCAGCACCTGGGCCATGCCCGCCCTGCCCCTGATGATGAACCTGCACGGGCTGCTGCGCGCCGCCGCGATCCTGGTGCCGACCGTGTTCGCCCTGCGCCGCAGCACTGCGGACATCGCCACCGCCTGGCGGCTGTGGCCGCTGTGGCACGACCTGGTCCGCGCCGTCCCGCACGTCGCCCTCACCAAGCCCCGGGCGGGCCGGTTCCTGGAGCTGCTGTGGCCGCCGTTCCCGCGCAACCTGCTGGTGTACCGCAAGGTCATCGAGACCCGCGACGCGATCCTGATCCTCGGCGAGTACGTCGCCCCCGGCATCCCCGAACGCGCCCGCAACCACATCGGCCTGAGCGGGATCCCCGAGCAGCGGCGCACAGCGGCCGAGCTGGCCTGCGTACTGAAGGAGGCGCGCGCGGCGAAGCTCGCCGGGCTGCCCGGGCAGCAGCAGCCCGGGCAGGCCTCCGCCTGGGAGCTGCCGGCCGCGGTGCAGACCGCCGGCGAGGACGGCGCGCTGGAGGACGAGGCCCGCTTCCTCGTCGACGTGGCCCGGGCCTATGCCTCGCCGGCGACCATCGCCTTCGCCCTGCCGAACCACCACGACTCCGGGAAGTGACGCCGCCTTGACCACCGTTCTGATCACCGGGGCCAGTGCCGGCCTCGGTGCGGCCTTCGCCCGCGGCTTCGCGGCCAGGGGCTGCGACCTCGTCCTCGTCGCCCGCGACAAGGACCGCCTGCACGCCGTGGCCCGCGAGCTGGGCCGGGAGTTCGCCACGGCCTGCGAGGTGCTGCCCGCCGACCTGTTGGACGAGGACGGCTGCGGCGAGGTCGCCGAGCGGCTCGCCGATCCGGCCCGGCCCGTGGACGTCCTGGTCAACAACGCCGGTTTCGGCCTGCCCGCACCGTTCCCCTACAGCCCCGTCGAGGACGAGGAGCGGATGCTCGACCTGCTCGTCAGGGTCCCGCTGCGGCTCACCCACGCCGTGCTGCCGGGGCTGCGCGAGCGGCGCCGCGGGGCCGTGCTGAACGTGTCCTCGGTGGCCGGACTGCTGCCGACCGGCACGTACGGGGCCGCCAAGGCCTGGGTCACCGCGTTCAGCGAGTCCCTGCGGGTCGACATGGCCCCGTACGGGGTCCGGGTGCTCGCGGTGGTGCCCGGCTTCACCCGCACCGAGTTCCAGGCCCGCGCCGGCATGGACGTCAGCTCCCTGCGCGAGGCGGTGTGGCTGGAGCCGGAGGACGTCGTCGCCAAGGCCCTGCGCGACCTGGCCCTGCGCCGCCCGGTCAGCATCACCGGCCGGCGCTACCAGGCGTACGCCCTGGCCGCCCGGCACCTGCCGCGCGGCTTCGTGGCCCGCAGGATGGCCCGCACCCGCCGCCCGCCCGCCGGGCTGTAACGGCCGCTAGAGCTCGACGACCTTGCCGTCGGCGACCTGCAGGCGGCGGGTCACCCGGACCGCGTCCAGCATCCGCCGGTCGTGCGTGACGAGCAGCAGCGTGCCCTCGTACGCCTCCAGGGCCGATTCCAACTGCTCGATCGCCGGCAGGTCCAGGTGGTTGGTCGGCTCGTCCAGCACCAGCAGGTTCACCCCGCGGCCCTGGAGCAGCGCCAGGGCCGCCCGGGTGCGCTCGCCGGGGGAGAGCGTGGCCGCCGGGCGCAGTACGTGCGCCGCCTTCAGGCCGAACTTCGCCAGCAGGGTCCGCACGTCGGCCGGCTCGGTGTCCGGGACCGCCGCGCAGAACGCCTCCAGCAGCGATTCCTCGCCGAGGAACAGGCCGCGTGCCTGGTCCACCTCGCCGACCAGCACGCCCGAACCGAGCGATGCCGCACCGGAGTCCGGGGCCAGCCGGCCCAGCAGCAGCGCCAACAGGGTCGACTTGCCCGCGCCGTTGGCACCGGTGATCGCCACCCGGTCCGCCCAGTCGATCTGCAGGCTCGCCGGGCCGAAGGAGAACTCCCCGCGCTTGACGGCCGCCTCGCGCAGGGTGGCCACCACGGACCCGGACCGCGGGGCCGCCGCGATCTCCATCCGCAGCTCCCACTCCTTGCGGGGCTCCTCGACGACCTCCAGCCGCTCGATGGCGCGCTGCGTCTGGCGGGCCTTGGCGGCCTGCTTCTCGCTCGACTCGCCGCGCAGCTTGCGGCCGATCTTGTCGTTGTCGGTGGCCTTGCGGCGGGCGTTGCGCACGCCCTTGTCCATCCAGTTGCGCTGCATCAGGGCCCGGCCCTCGAGGGCGGCGCGCTTGTCGGCGTACTCCTCGTACTCCTCGCGGGCGTGCGAGCGGGCCCGCTCCCGCTCCTCGAGGTACGACTCGTAGCCGCCGCCGTACAGGTTGATCTGCTGCTGGGCCAGGTCGAGTTCGAGCACCTTGGTGACGGTCCGCGCGAGGAACTCGCGGTCGTGGCTGATCACGACGGTACCCGCCCGCAGGCCGGTGACGAAGCGCTCCAGGCGCTCCAGCCCGTCCAGGTCGAGGTCGTTGGTCGGCTCGTCGAGCAGGAACACGTCGTAGCGGGACAGCAGCAGCGAGGCGAGGCCCGCGCGGGCCGCCTGCCCGCCCGAGAGACCGGTCATGGGCATGTCCAGGCTCACGGCGAGGCCGAGCTCGTCGGCGACCTCCTGGGCCCGCTCGTCGAGGTCGGCGCCGCCCAGGTTCAGCCAGTGGTCCAGCGCCGTGGCGTACGCGTCGTCCGCGCCCGGTGTGCCGTCCACCAGTCCCTGCGTCGCCGCGTCCAGCGCCGCCTGGGCGGCGGCCACACCGGTGCGCCGGGTCAGGAAGTCCCGTACGGACTCCTCCGGGCGGCGCTCCGGCTCCTGCGGCAGATGGCCGACGGCCGCCCCGGGCGGGGACAGGCGCAGCTCGCCGCTCTCGGCGGTGTCCAGGCCGGCGAGCAGGCGCAGCAGGGTGGACTTCCCGGCGCCGTTCACGCCGACGAGGCCGATGACGTCGCCCGGCGCGACGACCAGGTCCAGATCGGCGAAGAGGGTGCGCTCGCCGTGCGCGGCGGTCAGGTTCTTGGCGACGAGGGTTGCAGTCATGGTCCGCAAATCCTATCCGCGCCCCCGCGCCATGGCAGTAAAGGTGGGATCCCCGTCATTGCAGCCATCCGCCCGCTCTCACACCATGGGGTCATGTCGTCGCGAAACGTGCTCGTCGTCCTCTACGACGGGCTCCAGAGCCTGGACGTGAGCGGTCCCGTGGAGGTCTTCGCCGCGGTGTCCCGCTTCCCCGGCGAGGCGGGCTACACCATCCGCACGGCCTCACCGGGCGGCGCCCCGGTCCGCACCTGCAGCGGGCTCACCCTGGTCCCGGACGGGGACCTGGAGAGCGAGCGCCCCGGCCCGGCGACGACCCTGATCGTGCCCGGCGGCCGCTTCACGGGGGACTTCGAGCCGCGGCTCACCGACTGGCTGCGCACCCACGGGGGTGGAGCGCAGCGGCTGGTGTCCGTGTGCACGGGCGGGCTGATCCTCGCCGAGGCCGGCCTCCTCGACGGCCGCCGCGCCACGACGCACTGGGGCATGTGCGACCGCATGGCCCAGAGGTATCCGCGCGTCACCATCGAACGGGACCCGATCTACGTCCGGGACGGCCCGGTGTCCACCTCCGCCGGCGTCACGGCGGGCATCGACCTCGCCCTGGCCCTGGTGGAGGAGGACCACGGCCGCGAGCTCGCCCTGAAGATCGCCCGCCAGCTGGTCGTCTTCCTGAGGCGCCCCGGCAACCAGGCGCAGTTCAGCGCCCAGCTGGCGGCCCAGACGGCCCGGCGCGAGCCGCTGCGCGAGGTCCAGCACTGGATCACCGAACACCCCGGCGCGGACCTGAGCGTGGAGGCCCTGGCCGCCCGCGCACGGCTCTCGCCCCGCCACTTCGCCCGCGCCTTCCAGGCCGAGACCGGTGTGACACCGGGCCGGTACGTGGAGCGCGTCCGGGTGGAGCACGCCCGGCGGCTGCTGGAGGACAGCGCCGAGGGCGTGGCCCAGATCGCCCGGGCCTGCGGCTACGGCACCCCGGAAGCCCTCCGCCGCGCCTTCGTCAAAGCCCTGGGCCAACCCCCCACGGAATACCGCCGCCGCTTCGGCCGATCCAGCCCCGCCGGCGTTTGAGGCGCGGGGACCCGGGGGCAGCGCCCCCGCAACGGCGCCGCAGACAAACGTGCACCCACGCACCCCGCCACCCGTCCAACCCGACCCGCTCCGGAGGAGACATGCAGATCGCCGTCCTGCTCTACAACGGCCTCACCACACTCGACGCCATCGGCCCCTACGAAACCCTCGGCCGCCTCCCCGGCGCGGAGACCGTGTTCGTCGCCGAGCACCCCGGCCCCGTGCGCAACGACACCGACCAGCTCTCCCTGGTGGCCGACAAGGGCCTGGACGAGGTGACCCGCCCGGACATCGTCATCGTCCCGGGCACCCCGCACCCCGAGCAGCACATGGCCAACCCCGTCCTGCAGGAGTGGCTGCGCGCGGTCGACGCCACCACCACCTGGACCACGTCCGTCTGCTCCGGCTCGCTCCTGCTCGCCGCCGCCGGCCTCCTCGACGGCCGCCGCGCCGCCTGCCACTGGCTCTTCCTCGACCGGCTGCCCGCCTTCGGCGCCGAGCCGACGGGCGAGCGGGTCGTGTTCGACGGCAAGTACGTCACGGCCGCCGGGGTCTCCTCCGGCATCGACATGGGCCTGACCCTCCTCGGCCGGATCGCCGGCGACGAGTACGCCCAGACCGTCCAGCTGATGACCGAGTACGACCCGCAGCCGCCGTACGACGCGGGCTCGCCGGCCAAGGCCCCGGCCGAGATCGTCGCCCGGATGCGCGCGCTCAGCCCGGCACGGTCCAGCTGAACGACGGCGTACGGCGCTCCAGGAATGCGGCGACGCCCTCCGCGGTGTCGCCGCTCGCGGCCGCCTGCCCGGCCCAGTACGCGTCGCGGTCGGTGCGCCCGTCCGCGAACTCCTTGGCGGCGGCCTGGGTCAGCTGCGAGCGGCCCACGAGGATCCGCCCGAACTCCGCGACCCGCTTCTCCAGCCGCCCCTCGGGCAGGAGCTCGTTCAGGAAACCGGCCCGAAGGGCGTGCCGGGCATCGATCAACTCGGCCGAGAACAGCAGGTACTTGGCGGTGGCCGGGCCGACCAGCCCGGCGAGCCGCCGGGTCGAGGAGGACGGGTAGACGATGCCCAGCCTCGCCGGGGTCACCCCGAACGAGGCGCCCTCCTCCGCGAACCGCAGATCGCACGCGGCGGCCAACTGGCTGCCGCCGCCCACGCAGAACCCGCGGATCGCCGCGATCGTCGGCTTCGGGAAGGCGGCCAGGGCCTCCTCCGCCGCGACGGCCAGGGCCTGCGGGTCCTCGTCGCCGGTGAGGGAGGAGATGTCGGCCCCCGCGCAGAAGGTCGGGCCGGCGCCGGTGAGGACGAGCACCCGGACCGCCGGATCGGCGGCGAGGTCTGCCAGCAGCTCCGGCAGCGCCCGCCACATCGCGGCCGTCATGGCGTTGCGCTTGGCGGGGTGCGAGATGACCACCGTCGCGATCCCGTCGGAGACGTCGTGCAGGAGGGCTGCGTCCATGCGCCGGATGCTATCCCGGGCGGCCGTTCGCACGTGATCGGGACCTTCTTCCGCCTCGCCCTGCTGCGTCCCGCGGAAGGCCAGGAACCGCTCAACAACTGACGCTGTCATACGCCCGCGGTCAAAAAGCGTCCGATAGGCGCCGAGTTATGGTCAGCGGTCCGGTCCGGACCAGCCCGTTCCCCACTCTGGACGCGTGGAGACGATCGAGTGCGAAGGACGGGGCGGGAACATGGACATCAGCGGGAGCGTCCCGCAGGCCAAGGTGGGTGAGCCGGAGGCACCGGCCGGCCCACTCGCGTACGAAGGCGTGTGGCGGTTCACCGTGCCCGCTCTAGAAGAATCCGTTCCGCAGGCGCGCCGGGCGGTGCGCGACCTGCTGGGCCGCCAGGGCGTCCCCGCCGACCGGGACCTGGTGTACTCGCTGCTGCTGATCGTCTCCGAGCTGGTGACGAACTCGGTCCGGCACGCGGCCCTGCTCTCGCCGGAGGTCGCGGTCGAGGTCGCGATCGGCCGGGCCTGGGTACGGGTGGCGGTCGAGGACAACCACCCGTACCGGCCCAAGGCACTGGAGGCGGACTTCGGCCAGACCGGCGGCCGCGGGCTGCTGCTGGTGCGCGAGATCACGCGCGAGGCCGGCGGGGTATGCGACGTGGAGCACACCTCGACCGGCGGCAAGGTCATCTGGGCGGCCCTGCCGCTCGCCGGCCCGGCCGCCCCGGCGCCGGTCCCGAGCCCGGGGCCGGCGCACTGACACCCGGCCTACCAGCCCGCCGCTTCGCCCGTCAGCTCGCGGATCGCGGGCCGGGCCGCGTCCAGCACGGTCATGAACCACGCCGAGAACGGCGCCTGCGCATGCCGCTTGGCGAGCTCGTCGGCGGTGACGAACGCGGTGTCCGCGACCTCGTCCGGATCGGGCCGCAGCGCCGCCTGCGCGAGTCCCACGAACAGGTGGTTGTACTCCTGCTCCACCAGACCCGACGCGGGGTCCGGGTGGTTGTAGCGCACCGTCCCCGCCTCCGCGAGCAGCGACGGCGACAGGCCGAGCTCCTCGTGGGTGCGCCGGGCCGCCGCCGCGAAGGGCGACTCGCCGGGGTAGGGGTGGCCGCAGCACGTGTTCGACCAGACACCGGGGGAGTGGTACTTCCCGAGGGCCCGCTGCTGGAGCAGCAGGCGGCCCTGCTCGTCGAAGAGGAACACGGAGAAGGCCCGGTGCAGCAGGCCGGGCGCCTGATGGGCGGAGAGCTTCTCCGCCGTGCCGATCGTGTTCCCGGACTCGTCGACCAGTTCGAGCATGATCGGTTCTTGAGTACCGGTGCCGTGGGGCGCGCTGTTCGCGGCGGTGGCTGGTGTGGTCGGCATACCCATCCTTCGAATCGGACTCCGGCCTTCAGTCTGCCGTACAAGAGAGGCTTGTCCCCACTTCGGAGATCCGCGCATGTCTGCCCCCCGACGCGTGGTAAGCGGCGAGGGGCAGATCACACCGCCGCGTCAGATGCCGAAGGGGGCCGGGTACGTGATCGTGCCCCGCGGCACCGGTACGGAACCGTCGAGCACCAGCGCCGTCATCGCCTCGTCCGGAACCTCGAAGGGCGCCCGGATCCCGAAGCGCGAGGCCGGCACGAACCCGAAGCGCGGGTAGTACGCGGGATGCCGTAGTACTCGTCCCAGTCGGAGTCCGGCAGCCGGTGCACCCCCAGGACCCGGTAGCCGGCCGCCTGTGCGGCGGCGATGTTGTGAGCCGTGGAGCGCAGCAGGTACTCGGCGTCCCGGAAGGCGCGGGCCCGGGCCGGCGGCTCGGCGACCGCCCACTCCCACTCGGTCAGCACGAGCGTGGCGAGGAACGCGTCGACGAAGGCGGCGCGGGAGAAGGAAGGAGCAGAGGAAGCGGAACCGGAGTGGCCGGTCAAGGCGATCCCTTGGGAAGGGGCCCCGGCCGGCGGACCGGATCGCTGCGATCAGGCCCGGCCGGAAGCCCGCGGGAAGGCGGGGACGTACCGGAGCTCGCTGCGCACGGCAGCGACCACTGCGACGGTCATCGACCCACCTCATCTTTCCCGGCGCCTTCTGCGCCCGGCGTGACCTCGGCCACCCTGGCACCGGGGGGTTTGTCGGACCTCGGCGTGATCGCGGATGATGATCGCGCCGAACTGGGCCGTCCCGCCCGCCGTCCCGGCTGCCGCCCGGCCGGGCCGCTCGATTTTCGGCTTATCGGGGGGCAAACGGGTGGTGAACCCCCGCTTCCATTCATCCGATAGCCTCTGCCGACGTGCCGCCGCCCCGTGCGGCCGCCCGCCCGAGTCCGCTGCAAGGAGTGAGTTCGTCTGTCGACCGTCATCCTCACCGGCCTGCCGGTCCCCGGATCACCGCTCACCGACGAGCTGCGCTCCCTCGGCTTCGACGTCCGCACCGCCGCCGGCCCCGACGAGACCGCCGCCGAGCTGGCCGCCGTACCCGCCGACCAGCGGGTGGCCGTCGTGGACAGCGCCTTCGTCGGCCACGTCCACGCCCTGCGCCTCGCGCTGACCGATCCGCGCTTCGACGCCTGCGCCGTGACCGGTGCCTTCGCCGTCCGGCCGGGCGCCCGCGCGGCCCTCGACCGGGCCGCCGCCGCGGCCCCGGCCGACGGCAGCGGCCCCTACGCGGACCGGCTGGCCGCCGCCGTCGAGGAGGCCGGGACGGCCGTCCAGCGCCCCGAGCTGGGCACCCTGGTCGCCACCGTCCCCGCCACCGGGGCGGAGCGGGAGGCGGCCGTCGCCGCGGTCGCCGCCGTGGACGACGAGGCCGTACGCCTGCGGACCGCCGTGAAGTCCCGCGACGGGTTCTTCACCACCTTCTTCATCAGCCCGTACTCGCGCTACATCGCCCGATGGTGCGCGCGTCGCGGCCTGACCCCGAACCAGGTCACCACCGCCTCGCTGCTCACCGCTCTGATAGCGGCCGGCTGCGCCGCCACCGGCGAGCGCTGGGGCTACGTCACCGCGGGCGTGCTGCTGCTGGTCTCCTTCGTCCTGGACTGCACCGACGGGCAGCTCGCCCGCTACTCCCTGCAGTACTCCACGATGGGCGCCTGGCTGGACGCGACCTTCGACCGGGCGAAGGAGTACTCCTTCTACGCGGGCCTCGCACTCGGCGCGGCCCGGGGCGGCGACGACGTCTGGGCCCTCGCACTCGGCTCGATGATCCTGATGACCTGTCGGCACGTCGTGGACTTCTCCTTCAACGAGGCCAACCACGACGCGACCGCCAACACCAGCCCGACGGCCGCCCTGTCCGACAAGCTCGACAGCGTCGGCTGGACGGTCTGGGTCCGGCGGATGATCATCCTGCCGATCGGCGAGCGCTGGGCCATGATCGCGGTGCTCACCGCGGCCACCAGCCCCCGGATCGTCTTCTACGCCCTGCTCATCGGCTGCGCCTTCGGCGCCCTCTACACCACCGCCGGGCGGGTGCTGCGCTCGCTGACCCGCAAGGCGAAGCGGACCGACCGGGCCGCTCAGGCGCTGGCCGACCTCGCCGACTCGGGCCCGCTGGCAGCGATCGGCACGGCGCTGGCCAAGGGGCGGCCCGTCGCCCCGCTGACGATGGCCCTCATGGGCACCGTCCTGGTCGTCGGAACCGCCGCAGTGAGGCCGTTCGGCACCGCCTCGCTGATCGGATCCGCGGTGTTCTATCTCATAGCCGCCGGGGCGGCCGTCTCCCGCCCGCTCAAGGGGGCGCTGGACTGGCTCCTCCCGCCGCTGTTCCGGTTCGCCGAGTACACCACCGTCCTGGTGCTCGCCGCCAAGGCCGACGTCCCCGGGGCCCTTCCCGCCGCATTCGGACTGGTCGCGGCGGTCGCCTACCATCACTACGACACGGTCTACCGCATCCGCGGTGGCTCCGGCGCGCCCCCGCGGTGGCTGGTGTGGACGATCGGCGGCCACGACGGCCGCGTCCTGCTGACCGTGGTCCTGGCCGCGGTCCTCGCCCGGGACGCGTTCCCCGTCGCGCTCACGGCCCTCGCCGTGTTCGTGGCACTCGTGGTGCTCGTGGAGAGCATCCGCTTCTGGGTCTCCTCCGGGGCACCCGCCGTACATGACGAAGGAGAACCAGCATGATCGGCCTTGTCCTCGCTGCCGGTGCCGGACGCCGCCTGCGTCCCTACACCGACACCCTGCCCAAGGCCCTCGTGCCCGTCGGCCCCGAAGGCGACGAGGAGAGCCTCACGGTCCTCGACCTGACCCTCGGCAACTTCGCCGCGGTCGGCCTCACCGAGGTCGCGATCGTCGTCGGCTACCGCAAGGAGGCCGTGTACGCGCGCCAGGCCGCACTGGAGGCCAAGTACGGCCTGAAGATCACGCTGATCGACAACGACAAGGCCGAGGAGTGGAACAACGCCTACTCCCTGTGGTGCGCCCGTGAGGTCCTGGGGCAGGGCGTGATCCTCGCCAACGGCGACACCGTCCACCCGGTCTCCGTCGAGCAGACGCTGCTCGCCGCCCGCGGCAACGGCCAGAAGATCATCCTCGCCCTCGACACGGTCAAGAACCTGGCCGACGAGGAGATGAAGGTCGTCGTCGACGGCGCCAAGGGCGTGCAGAAGATCACCAAGCTCATGGAGCCGTCCGACGCCACCGGCGAGTACATCGGCGTCACCCTCATCGAGCCCGAGGCGGCCGAGGCCCTCGCCGAGGCCCTGAAGACCACGTTCGAGCGGGACCCGGACCTGTACTACGAGGACGGCTACCAGCAGCTCGTCAACGACGGCTTCGTGATCGACGTGGCCCCCATCGGCGACGTCAAGTGGGTCGAGATCGACAACCACGACGACCTCGCCAAGGGCCGGACGATCGCATGCCAGTACTGACGAGGCTCATCCCCTCCCCGGTCGTCGTCGACATCAGCCGCGGCGCCATGGACGACCTGGCCGGCCTCCTGGCCGACCAGCGGATCTCGGCGTCCGGCAAGCTCGCGATCGCGATCAGCGGCGGCTCCGGCCAGGTGCTGCGCGCCAAGCTGGAGCCCGTCCTGCCGCACGCCGACTGGTACGCGGTGGTCGACGGCACCATCGACTCCGCCGTCAAGCTGGCCGACGACATAAAGGGCCGCCGCTACGACGCCGTCGTGGGCCTGGGCGGCGGCAAGATCATCGACGTGGCGAAGTACGCCGCGGCGCGGGTCGGCCTGCCCATGGTGGCCGTCGCCACCAACCTCTCCCACGACGGCATCTGCTCGCCCGTCGCGACCCTCGACAACGACAACGGCCGCGGCTCCTACGGCGTGCCCACCCCGATCGCGATGGTCATCGACCTCGACGTGATCAAGGAGGCGCCGGTCCGGTTCGTCCGCGCCGGCATCGGCGACGCGCTGTCGAACATCTCGGCCATCGCCGACTGGGAGCTCTCGCACGAGATCAACGGCGAGGCCGTCGACGGCCTGGCCGCCGCCATGGCCCGTACCGCCGGCGAGGCCGTGCTGCGCCACCCCGGCGGCTGCGGCGACGACGAGTTCCTCACCGTCCTGTCGGAATCGCTGGTCCTCACCGGCATCGCCATGTCGATCAGCGGGGACACCCGCCCGGCCTCCGGCGCCTGCCACGAGATCAGCCACGCCTTCGACCTGCTCCACCCCGGGCGCTCCGCACTCCACGGCGAGCAGGTCGGCCTCGGCGCCGCCTTCGCCATGCACCTGCGCGGGGCCCACGAGCAGGCCGGGCTCTTCACCGAGGTGCTGCGCCGCCACGGCCTGCCGGTGCTGCCCGCCGAGATCGGCTTCAGCACGGACGAGTTCGTCGAGGCCGTCGAGTACGCCCCCCAGACCCGCCCGGGACGCTTCACGATCCTGGAGCACCTCAATCTGTCCGCAGCCGAGATCAGGGACGCTTACGCCGACTATGCCAAGACCATCCGTAGCTGAACTCCGGCCCGTCGTCCACCCGGCGGGCGTCAAGGACCGGCGCAGCGGCGAGCACTGGGGCGGCCGCCTGTACATGCGCGAGATCTCCCTGCGCATCACCCGCCACCTGGTCACCACCAAGGTCACGCCGAACCAGCTGACCTACGTGATGACCCTCGCCGGTGTCCTGGCCGCCCCGGCCCTGCTGGTGCCGGGCATCTGGGGCGCCGTCCTCGGCGTGGTGGCGGTCCAGCTCTACCTGCTGCTCGACTGCGTCGACGGCGAGGTGGCCCGCTGGAAGAAGCAGTTCTCGCTGTCCGGCGTGTACCTGGACCGCGTCGGCGCCTACCTGTGTGACGCGGCGGTCCTCACCGGCTTCGGCCTGCGCGCCGCCGACCTGTGGGGCGGCGGCCGGATCGACTGGCTGTGGGCCTTCCTCGGCACCCTCGCCGCGCTCGGCGCCATCCTGATCAAGGCCGAGACCGACCTGGTCGGCGTCGCCCGCCACCAGGGCGGGCTCCCGCCGGTCAAGGAGGCCGCCGCCGAGCCGCGCTCGTCCGGCATGGCGCTCGCCCGCCGGGCCGCCGCCGCGCTGAAGTTCCACCGGCTGATCCTCGGCATCGAGGCCTCGCTGCTGATCCTGGTGCTGGCGGTCGCGGACCAGATCCGCGGCGACCTGTTCTTCACCCGGCTCGGGGTCGCCGTCCTCGCCGGCATCGCGCTGCTGCAGACGGTGCTGCACCTGGTGTCCGTCCTCGCCTCGAGCAGGCTGCGGTGACGGCCCCGCTGCGCGTCGGCGCGGTCGTCATCACCATGGGCAACCGGCCCGACGAGCTGAAGGCGCTGCTGGACTCGGTGGCCCGCCAGGACGGGGCCCCGGTCGAGACCGTCGTCGTGGGCCAGGGCGTCAAGGTCTCCGAGGCCGTGGACCTCCCGGCCGGTGTGCGCGCCGTGGACCTCCCCGAGAACCTTGGCATCCCCGGCGGACGCAACGTCGGCATCGAGGCCTTCGGCCCCGGCGGCAGCGACGTGGACGTCCTGCTCTTCCTCGACGACGACGGCCTGCTGGAGCGCACCGACACCGCCGAGCTGTGCCGGCAGGCCTTCACCGAGGACCCGGAGCTCGGGATCATCAGCTTCCGGATCGCCGACCCGGAGACCGGTCGGACCCAGCGCCGCCACGTGCCCCGGCTGCGCGCCTCGGACCCGATGCGCTCCTCCCGCGTGACCACCTTCCTCGGCGGCGCCAACGCCGTCCGCACCCGTGTGTTCGGGCAGGTGGGGGCGCTTCCCGCCGAGTTCTTCTACGCCCACGAGGAGACCGACCTCGCCTGGCGGGCACTCGACGCAGGGTGGTCGATCGACTACCGCGCGGACATGGTGCTGCTGCACCCGACGACCGCCCCCTCCCGGCACGCCGTCTACCACCGTATGGTGGCCCGTAACCGGGTGTGGCTCGCCCGCCGGAACCTGCCCGCCCCGCTGGTCCCGGTCTACGTGGGCGTCTGGCTGCTGCTGACGCTCCTGCGCAGACCCTCGGGACCGGCGCTCAAGGCCTGGTTCGGTGGCTTCAAGGAGGGATGGACCACCCCTTGCGGCCCCCGGCGCCCGATGAAGTGGCGCACGGTCTGGCGGCTGACCCGGCTGGGCCGACCGCCTGTCATCTGACCCGGGGGCATCTGAGAACATGGCCGATCACGGGCCGTGCGCCCCCCGCCCGACGCCCGATGCCACCTACTGCCGCATCTTGAAGACGGAAAGTTTCAACTTGTGAGTGACACAACCCAGGATGGCGCCCTCGCCACGAGCAAGCCGCCGTCCGAAGACGCGGGCCTCACCCCTGCTGAGCTCGCCAGGAAGTACGGCCTGTCCGTCAGCGGTGCCCGGCCCACCCTGGCCGGCTACGTGCGGCAGCTCTGGGACCGGCGCCACTTCATCATGGCGTTCTCCCGCGCCAAGCTCGTCGCGCAGTACAGCGAGGCCAAGCTCGGCCAGATCTGGCAGGTGGCGACGCCGCTGCTCAACGCGCTGGTGTACTACCTGATCTTCGGCCTGATCATGAACGCGGGCCGGGGCATGGAGAAGGGCGTCTACATCCCCTTCCTGGTGACTGGCATCTTCGTCTTCACCTTCACCCAGAGCTCGCTCATGGCCGGTGTCCGGGCCATCCCGGGCAACCTCGGCCTGGTCCGCGCCCTGCACTTCCCGCGCGCCTCCCTGCCGATCTCCTTCTCGATGCAGCAGCTCCAGCAGCTGCTGTACTCGATGATCGTCGTGGTGATCGTCACGGTGGCGTTCGGCAACTACCCGAAGCTGTCCTGGCTGCTGGTCATCCCGACGCTGGCGCTGCAGTTCGTCTTCAACACCGGCCTCGCGCTGATCTTCGGGCGGATGGGTTCGAAGACCCCCGACCTCGCGCAGCTGATGCCGTTCCTGACGCGTACGTGGATGTACGCCTCGGGCGTCATGTTCTCGATCAGCGGGGCGCTCGAGGAGCGGCACGTGCCCGCGTGGGTGACGGACGTGCTGCAGTGGAACCCGGCGGCGATCTACATGGACCTGGTCCGGTACGCGATGATCGACGACTACGGCCGCAGCAACCTGCCGCCGCACGTCTGGGCCTTCGCCGTCGGCTGGGCCGTCGTGATCGGCTTCGGCGGATTCGTGTACTTCTGGAAGGCTGAGGAGCGTTACGGCCGTGGCTGAGAACAACCGGGGCCGGGTCCCCACCGTCATCGCCGACGGCGTGCACATCGTCTACCGCGTCAACACCGGCAGCTCCGGCAAGGGCAGCGCCACCGCCGCGCTGAGCAAGATAATGCGCCGGGGCAAGGGCGATGCGCCGGGCGTCCGCCGGGTCCACGCCGTGCGCGGCGTCTCCTTCACGGCGTACCGCGGCGAGGCCATCGGCCTCATCGGCTCCAACGGCTCCGGCAAGTCCACGCTGCTGCGGGCCATCGCCGGCCTGCTGCCCTGCGAGGAGGGCAAGGTCTACACCGACGGCCAGCCCTCGCTGCTGGGCGTCAATGCGGCCCTGATGAACGACCTGACCGGCGAGCGCAACGTCGTCCTCGGCGGTCTCGCCATGGGCATGAGCCGCGAGCAGATCAACGAGCGCTACCAGGACATCGTCGACTTCTCGGGCATCAACGAGAAGGGCGACTTCATCTCCCTCCCGATGCGCACGTACTCCTCCGGCATGGCGGCGCGCCTGCGCTTCTCCATCGCGGCGGCGAAGGACCACGACGTCCTGATGATCGACGAGGCGCTCGCCACCGGTGACCGCAAGTTCCAGGTGCGTTCCGAGGAGCGGATCCGCGAGCTGCGCCAGCACGCCGGCACCGTGTTCCTCGTGAGCCACAACAACAAGTCCATCCGCGACACCTGCAGCCGCGTCCTGTGGCTGGAGAAGGGCGAGCTGCTGATGGACGGGCCCACCGAGGAAGTCGTCTCGGCCTACGAGAAGGCGACCGGTCACTGAGCTGACCTTCCGCAGGCCCCCGTCGCCCCGGGCGACGGGGGCCTGCGCGTGCCCCGCGGACACGGGGGCGGTATTCGCCCGGCATTCGGCCGACATTCGGTGGCGCAGTGAATACCCGCGCGGCTCCCGCGGCGTTGTACAGCGTAAGCTGGGGCGGTCCTGAATCGCGGCAAGAGGGGACGATTCCCCGCAGGTGAACGGCCTGGGGCCACCCGGGGGAAAGTCCGGCGGCGTGTCCGAAATAGGATGTATTGGGTCGGCAGTGTAGAACGGGAGATGTGACGGCAATGGCTACGGGAATTCTCCGGCCCCCAGGCATGAAGGCCGTCACCGCGGGCGGCGGCCGGTGACCCTGACCCACCGCGACCGTCCCCTGCCGCACCCGGCCCCCGACGCCCACGCGCGCGCCACCCTCGGCAAGGCCCGGACGGAGAACTTCCCCGTCGCCCCCTCCTTCCTCCCGCGCGCCTGGCGCGAGGGCCTGATGGCGGTCTACGGGTACGCCCGCCTCGTCGACGACATCGGCGACGGCGACCTCGCCCCCGGCGGCCGCGACGCCGTCCTCCTCGGCCTCGACCCCGCCGCCGCCGACGACCGGCTCGCCCTCCTCGACGCCTTCGAGGCCGACCTGCGGCGCGTCTTCGGCGGCACCGACGGCCCGCCGCGCCACCCGCTGCTGCTGGCCCTGCAGCCCGTGGTCCGGGACCACGGGCTGACCCCCGAGCCGTTCCTCGCGCTCATCGAGGCCAACCGGCAGGACCAGCGCACCACCCGCTACGCGACCTACGGGGAGCTGGCCGCCTACTGCGAGCTCTCCGCCAACCCGGTGGGCCGCCTCGTGCTCGCCCTGACCGGGACCGCCACCCCCGAGCGGATCCGCCGCTCCGACGCCGTCTGCACCGCCCTGCAGATCGTCGAACACGTCCAGGACGTCGCCGAGGACCTCGGCCGGGGCCGGATCTACCTCCCCGCCGAGGACATGCGGCGCTTCCACGTCACCGAGGCCGACCTCAAGGCCGCCACCGCCGGAGCCTCCGTCCGCTCCCTCGTCGCGTACGAAGCCGAGCGCGCCCGGGACCTGCTAGACGACGGGCTCCCGCTCGTCGGCAGCGTCAACGGCCGGCTCAAGCTGCTGCTCGCGGGCTTCGTGGGCGGCGGGCGCGCCGCCCTGCGCGCCGTCGCCGCCGCCGGGTTCGACGTCCTCCCCGGCCCGCCGGGGCCCACCAAGACCGGCCTGCTCCGCGAGGTGGCCGCCGTCCTGCGCACCGCGCCGAGAAAGGGGTGAGCCCGACCGTGGAGGGTTCCGCGCACACGACCGCTTCCGCGCCGGTCCTGGCGGCCTACAGCTACTGCGAGGCCGTCACCGGGGCGCAGGCGCGCAACTTCGCGTACGGCATCCGGCTGCTGCCCACCGACAAGCGGCAGGCCATGTCCGCCCTGTACGCCTTCTCCCGGCGCGTCGACGACATCGGTGACGGCACGCTCGCGCCCGACGCCAAGCTCGCCCGCCTGGAGGAGACCCGGGCCCTGCTCGGCCGGATCCGGGCCGGGGAGATCGAGGAGGACGACACCGACCCCGTCGCCGTCGCCCTCGCACACGCCGCGCGCCGCTTCCCGATCCCGCTCGGCGGGCTCGACGAGCTCATCGACGGCGTCCTGATGGACGTCCGCGGCGAGACCTACGAGACGTGGGACGAGCTGAAGACGTACTGCCGCTGTGTGGCCGGAGCCATCGGCCGGCTCTCCCTCGGCGTCTTCGGCACCACCCCCGGCGCGGCCGGCGCCGAGCGGGCGGGCGAGTACGCCGACACCCTCGGCCTCGCCCTGCAGCTCACCAACATCCTGCGCGACGTCCGCGAGGACGCCGGCAACGGCCGCACCTACCTGCCCGCCGAGGACCTGGCGAAGTTCGGCTGCGCCGAAGGCTTCCCGGCCGACGGCCGGATGCCCGCCGGCGCCGACTTCGCCGGGCTCGTCCACCACGAAGTCCGCCGCGCCCGCGCCCTGTTCGCCGAGGGCTACCGGCTGCTGCCGATGCTCGACCGGCGCAGCGGCGCCTGCGTCGCTGCCATGGCGGGCATCTACCGGCGCCTGCTGGACCGCATCGAGCGCGAACCGGAGGCCGTGCTCCGCGGCCGCGTCTCGCTGCCCACCCACGAGAAGGCCTACGTCGCCGTCCGCGGCCTGTCCGGCCTCGACGCCCGCACCGTCTCCCGCCACACCACCCGAAGGCGGCCCTGATGCCCCTGACCCCCACCGCGCGGTCCGGCGCCCTCCGCCCGGCGGCCGCCGCCGTGGCGGACCCCGCCGACGCCGGCCGCCCGCCGGCCGTGGCGCCGTCCCCGGCTCGCCGCCGGGCTGCCGCGCCCACCGCGGCGGACCGGCCCCGGACCACCGGCCGGGCGGCCGCGGCTCCGGAACACACCGGAGCCGGCCGGCCCGCGGCCGCGGCGCTCCGCTGGGCTGCCGCACCTGCGGCGGTCGGCGCCCGACGGGCAACCCCCGGCCGCGGGGCGGCGTCTCCCGCCGGGGGGCCCGATCGGGTGCGGGCCTGCGGGGAGGGCGCATGAGCGGCAGTGGCGGCGAGCGGCGGGCCGTCGTCGTCGGCGGCGGGCTCGCCGGCGTGACGGCGGCCCTCGAACTCGCCGACGCCGGAATGCGGGTCACCCTGCTCGAAGGCCGGCCGCGCCTCGGCGGGCTCGCGTTCTCCTTCAAGCGCGGCGAACTCACCGTCGACAACGGCCAGCACGTCTACCTGCGGTGCTGCACCGCGTACCGGTGGTTCCTGGACCGCATCGACGGCGCCGCCCTCGCCCCGCTGCAGGACCGCCTCGACGTACCCGTCCTCGACGTCGCCCACCCCCGCGGCCCGCGCCTCGGCCGACTGCGCCGCAGCGCCCTGCCCGTGCCCCTGCACTTGGCCGGCTCGCTCGTCCGCTACCCGCACCTGACGCCCGCCGAGCGCGCCGGCGTCGGCCGCGCCGCCCTCGCCCTGCGCCGCCTCGACCCGGCCGACCCGGCCCTCGACGGCCTGGACTTCGCGACCTGGCTCGGCCGCTACGGCCAGAGCCCGCGCGCCATCGAGGCCCTGTGGGACCTCGTCGGCATCGCCACCCTCAACGCCACCGCCGAGCAGTCCTCGCTGGGCCTGGCCGCCATGGTCTTCAAGACCGGCCTGCTCTCCGAGAACGGCGCCGCCGACATCGGCTGGGCCCGCGTACCGCTCGGCGAGCTCCACGACACCCTCGCCCGCAAGGCCCTCGACGCCGCCGGCGTCCGCACCGAGCTGCGCACCCGCGTCACATCGGTCTCCCGCACCGCGGACGGCGCCGCCTGGCAGGTCGCCACCGAGGGCGAACTCCTCGACGCAGACGCCGTCGTCCTCGCCGTCCCGCAGCGCGAGGCCCACGGACTGCTGCCGCCCGGCGCCCTCGCCGACCCGGACAAGCTCCTCGACATCGGCACCGCGCCGATCCTCAACGTCCACGTCGTCTACGACCGCAAGGTGCTCCGGCAGCCCTTCTTCGCGGCGCTCGGCACCCCCGTCCAGTGGGTGTTCGACCGTACGGACTCCTCCGGCCTGACCGACGGCGGCCAGTACCTGGCGCTGTCCCAGTCGGTCGCCCACGACGACATCGACGAGCCGGTGTCCGTCCTGCGCGAGAAGTACCTGCCCGAACTCCGGCGGCTGCTGCCCGCCGCGCGCGGCGCGAAGGTCCGGGACTTCTTCGTCACCCGGGAGCGGACCGCCACGTTCGCCCCCACCCCCGGCGTCGGCCGGCTGCGCCCCGGAGCGCGGACCGACACGCCGGGCCTCTATCTCGCCGGTGCGTGGACCGCCACCGGTTGGCCCGCGACCATGGAGAGTGCCGTCCGGAGCGGACTGAGCGCAGCACACGCCGCGCTCGCCGCACTCGGCCGCCACCGCGCCCACCCCCTGCAGGAGGCGGCATGACGATCATCAGCACGACCGGCGCAGCAGCACGTACAGGAAACAGAGGAGAGCCAGTGAACCCGGGGAATCCGGCTGTCGAGAACACGGAAGCCGGTAAGGGAGCGGCGGGGACGGGGACGGCGGACACGCTCGCCCTCCTGGAGCGCGGCCGCACGCTGTCGGCTCCCGTGCTCCGCGAGGCGGTGGCCCGCCTCGCGGCGCCCATGGACACCGTCGCCGCCTACCACTTCGGCTGGATCGACGCCCAGGGCAACCCGACGGACGCCGACAGCGGCAAGGCCGTCCGCCCCGCCCTCGCGCTGCTGTCCGCGGAGGCCGCGGGCGCCCCCGCCGAGGTCGGCATCCCCGGCGCGGTCGCCGTCGAGCTCGTCCACAACTTCTCGCTGCTCCACGACGACCTGATGGACGGCGACGAGCAGCGCCGCCACCGCGACACGGTGTGGAAGGTCCACGGCCCGGCGCAGGCCATCCTGGTCGGCGACGCACTGTTCGCCCTGGCCAACGAACTGCTCCTGGAACTGGGCACCGTAGAGGCCGGCCGCGCCACCCGCCGCCTGACCACCGCCACCCGCAAGCTGATCGACGGCCAGGCCCAGGACATCTCCTACGAGCACCGCGAGCGCGTCAGCGTCGAGGAGTGCCTGGAGATGGAGGGCAACAAGACCGGCGCCCTGCTCGCCTGCGCGATCTCCATCGGCGCCGTCCTCGGCGGCGCGGACGACCGCACCGCCGACAAGCTGGAGGAGTACGGCTACCACCTGGGCCTCGCCTTCCAGGCCGTCGACGACCTGCTCGGCATCTGGGGCGACCCGGAGTCCACCGGCAAGCAGACCTGGAGTGACCTGCGCCAGCGCAAGAAGTCCCTGCCGGTCGTCGCCGCGCTCGCCGCGGGCGGACCCGCCGCCGAGGAACTCGGCGAACTGCTCGCCGCAGACGCCAAGAGCAACGACTTCGAGAACTTCTCGGAGGAGGAGTTCGCGGCCCGCGCCGCGCTGATCGAGGCGGCCGGCGGCCGCGCGTGGACCGCCGAGGAGGCGCGCCGCCAGCACGCGATCGCCATCGCCGCCCTCGACGACATCGACATGCCGCACAAGGTGCGCGAACAGCTCGTCGCCCTGGCCGACTTCGTCGTCGTACGCAAGAAGTGATCGCCACCCTCGTCACCCGGGTACGGATATGACGCGCGAGTCGCCGGCCGGCGCCGCACTCTGAAGCGGCGCC
>NZ_JBEYXK010000032.1:0-70063 GCF_040645035.1 Streptomyces sp. NPDC046876
CGTTCGCCCGTGGGTCATCCTGCTTCGGTCGTTTCGCCCGAGGGTCATCCTGCTTCGGACCGATCGCCCGAGGGTCATCCTGCTTCGGACCGATCGCCCGAGGGTCATCCTGCTTCGGACCGATCGCCCGAGGGTCATCCTGCTTCGGACCGATCGCCCGCGGGTCATCCTGCTTCGGACCGATCGCCCGCGGGTCATCCTGCTTCGGACCGATCGCCCGAGGATCGTCCTGCTTCGGACCGATCGCCCGCGGGTCATCCTGCTTCGGACCGATCGCCCGCGGGTCATCCTGCTTCGGACCGATCGCCCGAGGATCGTCTTGCTTCGGACCGATCGCCCGGGGGTCATCCTGCTTCGGACCGATCGCCCGGGAATCGTCCCGGCCCGGAGTCGGGTCGGTGAAGCCTCCGTCGGTGCCCGGGACACCTCTGCCGTCACTCATGGCGCGAACCCCCTGTCGTCACATGATGGGCTGCTCCCACTCAGCCACTTTCCGGCCACGGGGTCCATCCCCGTGACGTGACGACCACGTCCCGATCCTGCGTCAGCCGTCCGCGCCGCGCCAGGGGATCTCGGCCCACACCTGCTTGCCGCCGCTGAGCGGCACCGAGCCCCAGGCCGTCGTCGTCGCCTGGACGATGAGCAGCCCCCGACCGCCGGTCGACTCCCAGCTCACCTCCACCGGCTTGACGGGGCTGCGCGGCGAGGCGTCGTTCACCGCGATCCGCAGCCGGTCCGCCGACAGGGTCAGATCCATCCCCACCTCGCCCTGCGTGTACGCGAGGGCGTTGGTGACCAGCTCGGACACGACCAGCAGCGCGGTGTCGAGCTCCTCGACCACTCCCCAGGACCGCAGGGTGCGTGCGGTGAACCTGCGCGCGTGCATGACCGCGTTGGGCAGCCGCCACACCGTCCAGTGGCTCCGCTGCGGCCGGCCCCGTGTGCCGTCGTAGCGCAGCACCAGCAGCGCCACGTCGTCGTCGCGGCGACCCACGGCGACGACCAACTCGTCCGCGACCCCTCCGGTATCGACCGGGTCGGCCGCGGCCAGCACCTCGCACACCCGCCGCATGCCCTCGTCCAGGGGCAGCCTGGAGGACTCGACCATCCCGTCCGTCAGCAGGACGAGCAGCGTGCCGGGGGCCAGCCCCACCTCCGTCATGGGGAATTCGGACTCCGCGAGCACTCCCAGCGGAGGGCCGCCCTCGACCGCCATCTCCTCGGTGAAGCCGTCGGGATGGCGCAGTACCGGCGGCAGATGGCCGGCCCGTACGCACCTGGCGATGCCCTCCTCCATGTCCAGGTCCACGTACCCGCAGGTGGCGAACAGATCGGTCTCCATGCCGACGAGCAGCCGGTTGGCCCGCGCGACCACCACGTCGGGCGGGTGGCCCTCCACCGCGTAGGCCCTGACCGCCGTACGCATCTGGCCCATGATGGTGGCGGCTCCCGCGCTGTGCCCCTGTACGTCCCCGATGACGAACGCCACATGACCGTCGGCGAGCGGAATGACGTCGTACCAGTCACCGCCGACCTCGAGTCCCGCCGTCGCGGGGAGGTAGCGGGCGACGGCGACCCCGCCCGGCAGCTCCGGGAGCTTGCGGGGCAGCAGGCTGCGCTGGAGCATCGTGGCGAGTTCGTGGCCCGCGTCCAGCGCGTGGGCGCGCACCAGCGCCTGCCCCACCAGCCCCGCGGCCGCGGTCAGCAGCGACCGCTCCTCCGGTGCGAACCGGTGCTCCGCGTCCCACCCCACCAGGCACACCCCGACCATGCGGCCTTCGGCGGGCAGCGGCAGCACCGCGAGACCACCGGGCCCCACGCCCTGCAGGCCCCGCTCGAGCGCGGCGCCCGGCGGCCACAGGCTCATGTGCCCGCCGCGCAGCGCGCTCTGCAGGGTGGGCAGGTCGCCGAGCGGCACGTCGGGCCACTCGGAGCGCCATTCCGAGCGCCAGGCCTCGGGCCAGGCGTCGGGCTCCGCAGGGTCGAGGGCGGTGGCGATGAGCCGATCGGGTTCCAGTTCGCCGACCGCGACGTGGGAGGCACCGAGCGGATCGCGCAGGGCGGCGACCGCGATCCTGCTGACCTCTCGGACGGTCGCCGCTCCCGCCAAGGTGGCCGACAGCCGTTGCACGAGGGAGACCTCGTCGGCGCTGGGGCGCAGGTAGGTGGCGTCGGCCACCACGCCCAGGACGCGCTGCGGCGTGCCGTCGGAGTCCACCTCCACGCGGCAGCGCAGCCCCAGCCAGCGCAGCTCGCCGTTCGGGCGGCGGATGCGGAACGCCAGCTGCTGTCCGTCGGCGGCCAGCGGGTCCGGCTCCACGATCGCCATCAGTGCGGGCATGTCGTCGGGGACGGCGCAGGCGAGGAGGGTCTCCACCTGCCCGTCGAACTCCTCGGGAGGCAGACCGAGCAGTTCCAGGACGTGCGCGTGGGCCTCCATGCGGCCCGTGCCGAGTTCCAGGATGAACGCGCCGCCCTGGTCGGGTACCAGGGACTGCCCCAGATGCGCCTGCGGGGCCTGGCGTCCGGCGAAGCGGGCGGCGACCGATTCGAGTCCGGCGGCCACCTGGTCGGCGTAGAGCTCCAGGAGGATGCGGTCGTCTGCGCCGAAGCCGCCGTCGCCGACCTTCCCGGCGACGATCAGGCACCCGAGCTCCGGGTCGCCGTGGCCCAGGGGCAGTGCGCCCAGCGAGACCCTGGCCGGCGGGTCGGGGCCACCGTCCCGGATCCGGGTGGGGAAGTGGTGGGGATCGTCCTCGACGAACGTGGCGAGTTCCTTGGGGGTGAGCCAGAGCGGGCGGCCGGAGCGGTAGGCGTTGGCGGCGGGTGAATGGCCGGCCACGGCGAGGATCGCGGGCAGCCCGTAGAGGACGCCGCGGTTTCCGGTCAGCTCCGCCAGATGGAGCTCCCTGCCCTGGTCGGCGACCACGTAGACAGCGGCGAGCTCAGCACCGCAGAACGCAAAGCGATGACTGGTCACCGTCCGCATCGCCTCCTCCCGAGGACATCCCGCCGACCGTTCCGCTCCCTCCATGCTGTCGCGCCGGGGACCGTCCGGGCGAGTCGGAACCGCGGGGAGGCGCCGGCGGGGGAGGCGCCGGCGCGGGGAGCCGCCGGCGCGGTCCGGCGACCGTCCGACAGCCGACGGAGCAGTCGGTGAGCGGAAAAACTTTTCCGCTGGCGCCTATCGGAGGGGCGTTCACCGGGAATGCTGCGTTGTAGTCTCCCGCCCTCCGCTCGACGCTCCGTACCCTGCGTCCCGCCCGGGCGGGCCTTCCGTTCTGAGCCCTCGGGAGGTAACACGCCATGCAGTCGGTCCCCACTCCGCCGCCGACCCCGGCACCGGCACCCAGCCGCCGCGATCTGCTCACCGGGCTCGGCCTGGCCGCCGCCGCCCCGCTCCTCCTCGGCGCCACCCCCCGCACCGCACACCGCGACCACCCCTCCCGCCCGCCCGTTCCGGGCAGCCGGACGGTCCTGCTCCGCAGCGCCTCCCTGGTGCTCACCATGGACCCGGCCCTCGGCCGCGGTCCCCTCGGCGCCCTCGAGGACGCCGACGTCCTGATGCGGGGCGGCGCCGTCGCCGCCGTCGGCAGAGCACTGCCGACACCACCCGGCGCCTGGGTGGTGGAGGCCTCGGGCAAGCTGGTGATGCCGGGGTTCGTCGACACGCACAACCACCTCTGGCAGGCGGTGATCCGCGGCGGGTGTACCGACCGGGACTTATTCGGCTGGTTCCGGGGGTGTACCGACCCGCAGCGCGGCCTTCTGACCCCCGCGGCCGTACACAGCTTCGTGCGGCTCGCCGCCCTCGACGCCGTCCAGTCGGGCGTGACCACGTTGGTGGACTGGGTGGACATCTTCTCGTACGACCTCATCGAGAGCTACGTACGGGCCCTGACCGACACCGGGATCCGGTTCACGTACGCCCTGTTCCCGCCGACGCCCGACGCGGCGCTCGCCGCGAAGGTGAAGCGGGAGCTCGTCGACCCGGTGCCGCTCGGCTCCTTCCAGATCGCCACGCACGCGGCGCGGGCCGCCGAGGCCCACAACCGCGCCCACTGGGAGACCGCCCGGGAACTGGGGGTCATGCTCAACTCCCATGTGCTGGAACGGCCCGAGCAGCGCGCCGACGACCCCCTCGGGGTCCTCACCGACATCGGCGCGCTGGGTCCGCGGCTCCTGATCAACCATGCGGTCCACCTGACGGACGCGGAGATCGCCGCCGTCGCCGAGCACGACGTGCGCGTGGCCCACTGCCCGCTCAGCAACATGCGGCTGGCCTCCGGCATCATGCGGCTGTCCGACCTCGGGCGCAGGGGCGTCAAGGTCGGGCTCGGCCTGGACGGCGGAACCAACGACAGCTCGGACTTCCACGCTCTGATGAAGGCGGCCGTCGGCCTGCAACGCGCCCGCACGACCGAGGCGGGGGTCTTCCCGCAGGTGCACGACGTCCTGCGGATGGCCACCCTGGGCGGCGCCGAGGTCCTCGGCCTCGCGGACCAGGTGGGCTCGTTGACCCCCGGCAAGCGGGCCGACGTCGTGGTGGTCGACCCGGCCGCCCTGAACTTCGCACCGCGCTTCGACTGGGTCGGTCAGATCGTCTTCAACGGACGTCCCGAGAACGTCGACGCCGTGTTCGTGGACGGGCGGCCGCTGAAACTCGGCGGCCGGCTGGTCGACATCGACACGGACCGCGTCGTACAGGAGGCCGAGGCGGCCGCCACCCGCCTGCGCACGGCGGGATAGACGGCGGCCGCGTCCCGGCGTCCCTCGGGCCTCAAAGGGGCGGGGACGCCGGGACGTTGCGGGTGC
The DNA here is from genome assembly GCF_040645035.1 of Streptomyces sp. NPDC046876. Classification (NCBI taxonomy): domain Bacteria; kingdom Bacillati; phylum Actinomycetota; class Actinomycetes; order Kitasatosporales; family Streptomycetaceae; genus Streptomyces; species Streptomyces sp. NPDC046876. Next base: position 4,816 of record NZ_JBEYXK010000032.1, read on the forward strand.
CGCGGCCGATGGAAGCAGCGCCTCCACAACCCTTGACGGGCCTTCAAAAGCCCTCACATACTGACGGCCAAATCGATTTGGCCCCAACGATTCGGCTCCTGCTCCGGAGCCGGATCGCGGGCCGAAGCCGGAGCGAGCCGAACGGAGCTCGAACGTGTCCAGTCCCAGCACTCTCCCCCACCCCGTGGACCAATCCCGCCCACTGAGCCGGATCCTGCTGTTCGGTGTCCAGCACGTCCTCGTCATGGCGGCGACCCCCGTCTCGGCGATCTTCCTGATGAGCGCGACCCTCCACCTCGGTCCCGGACTCACCGTGAACCTGCTCTCGGCGGCCTTCGTGCTCTCCGGGGTCGGTTCGCTGATCCAGTCACTGGGCCCGTGGAAGTTCGGGCCCCGGCTGCCGTTCGTCATGCTGCCCGGCGGGGCCCCGCTGATCCTCTTCCTGGCCATAGCCGAAGAGCACGGCGTGCGCACCGCCACCGGGGCGGTGATCATCAGCGCGGCCTTCTACTTCGTCGTCCTGCCGGTCTTCTCCCGCCTGTTGCGGTTCTTCCCCACCCTGGTCATCGGCACGATGATCGTCATCGTCGGGGTCAACCTGGTGAAGGTCGGCGCCCTGCTCGTCACCGGACGTCCCGGACAGCCCGGCTTCGCCGACCCGACCAACCTGGCGCTCGGCCTGGCGACGATCGGCTTCACCGTCGCCCTCTACTGGCTGTCCAGCGGCATCCTGCGGCAACTCGCCGTGATGCTGGGCCTGATCGCCGGCAGCGTGCTGGCCTTCGCCCTCGGACGGATCGACTTCGGCGGCGTCGCCGAGGGCGGGCTCCTGAGCGCCCCGCAGCTGATGCCCTTCGGCACGCCCGAGTTCCACCTCCTCGCCGCGCTGCCCCTGATGCTGTACGGACTGGCCTCCATGGCGGAGGCCACCGGGCAGACCGTGATCAACGCCGAGACCGTCGGCAAGGAGATCGACCAGCGCACCCACGTGCCGCGGACCATCCGCGGCGACGCCCTCGTCTCCCTCCTCGCCGGCTTCCTCGGGCTGCCGCTGATGGTGACCAGCGGCGAGAACATCGGCATCGTCCGGGTCACCGGTGTGCGCAGCCGGTTCGTGACCGCGGCCGCCGGCGTCGTGCTCGTCGCCATCGGCTTCCTCGCCCCCGTCATCCGTGCCATCAGCGTCATCCCGTCCGCCGTCGTCGGCGGTACCGCCATGGTGGTCTTCGCAGTGATCACGGTGCTCGGCGTCCAGATGCTGGGCCGGGCCGAACTCGACCGGCACTCCCACGCCTTCGTCTGCGCGGTCGCCCTCGCGCTGGGCCTGCTGCCGATCCTCGTCCCCGGTGTGTACGCGGGCCTGCCGACCGGTGCACGGATCCTGCTCGAAAGCGGCGTCGCCGTCGGCGCGTTCACCGCCGCCGTCCTCAACGTCCTGTTCCACCACGTACGGCCCCGGCTGGGCCGCATCCGGGCCGCACGTCCGGCCACCGGCCCCGTCGACGCGGGCGGTCCCCGCCCCCTGCCCCACGGATGACCCCGTACGCGAAGGACGAGATGACCCACCCGATGACAGCTGACCACGCCACCGCGCAGAGCCCGACCGTGCACGGGCCGCTGGGCCCCGACCACCTGGCCGCCGAGGTTCAACTCCTCGCCCCCGCCGTGGTGATGACCCCCGAGGGGCCGATGGAGGGGTACGCGGCGGTGGTCGCCGACGGCGCCTTCCGGGCCGTCGGGCCGGCCGCCCGGCTGGTGCGCGAGCACCCCCGCCTGACCCCGGTCCGGCTGCCCGGACACGTGCTGATGCCGGGGTTCGTCGACGCGCACCACCACCTGACGCAGAGCTTCGGCTCGGCCTTGGCCTTCGGAGAGCCCTCCGAGATCTTCCGCCGCGTCTGGGTCCCCCTGGAGGGGGCGCTGGACGAGGAATCGGCTTACGTGGCCGCGAAGTTGGCGGCGCTCGAATCGCTGCGGGGCGGGTTCACCACCGTCGCGGACGCCGGCACCCGGGCCTCGGTGGACCTCGACGTCGTGGCCACGGCCACCCGTGACGCCGGGATCCGCTGCGTACTGGGGCTCGTCTGCAACGACGCCGCCGACGTCGCCGATGCCGAAGGCGTCGAGGGCACCGGCGGCGCCGCCGCCCTGGCCGCCGCCGAGGCGCACCTCGCCCGGTACGCCGGCGCGGAGCTCGTCCACCCGTCGCTGGCGGTCTCCGTCCCGGACGCCGCCACTGCGAGGACCCTGCGGGGCACCGCCCGGCTCGCCGCCGAAGCGGGCGCCGTCGTCCAGATCCACGTCAACGAGCACCTCGCCGCAGTGGAGCGGTCCCTGGTCCGCCACGGCCTGCGCCCGCTGGAGTACCTGCGGGAAGCCGGCGCCCTGGGACCGCAGCTGCTGGCCGCGCACGCCACCCTGGTCACGCCGGCCGAGCTGACCCTGCTCGCCGACACGGGCACCGCGGTGAGCTACAACCCCGTCGCCAGCGCCTGGAAGGGCAACGCCGTGGCACCGGCGACCACCATGGCCGAACGCGGGATCCGCTTCGGCCTGGGCACCGACGGCACCCGCGGCGACGCCTTCCGCCTCGCGGAGGCGGCCGAGTTCGCGCAGCGCCTCGCCTACGGCCTGGCCACCGGGGACTCCTCCTGCGGCGCGGGCTGGTCCTGGCTGGAACGCGGGGGCGCGGGCGGTGCCGACGCCGTCGGCCTCGGAGCGCTCACCGGCCGGATCGCCCCCGGGGCGGCCGCCGACTTCCTGCTCGTCGACGTCAGCGGCCCGGAGATGCGGCCGTCCTGGGACCTGCCCTGGGAGCTGGTGCGACGCGGGAACCGCGACCAGATCACCGCCGTGTTCGTGGCCGGCAGGCTGCGCATGTGGCAGGGCCGGGCCGTCGGCTGGGACGACCGCGCACTCGTACAGCGGGCGGCCGAGCTGGCCGCAGAGGTGGTCGGGCGGGCCGGGGTGACGCGCGTGCACCCCACCTCCACGCAGGCGCGGGCCAGGAGCGCCGTACGGTGAGCGCCCAGGCGGTGGCGGTCCTCGCCCTGGTGGTGGCGGCCGCCGCGTTCGTCCAGGGGGTCAGCGGCCTCGGATTCGCGCTGGTCGTCGCACCGGTGGCCGGTCTGCTCGAACCGGCCCTGCTCCCGGTCTTCGTCCTCGCGTCGATGATCCCGCTGAACGTCTACGTGGCCTGGCGCGAGCGGCGCTCCCTCGACCTGCGGGGCGCGGGCTGGATCACGGCGGCCCGGATCGCGGCGACCCCCGGCGGGCTCCTGCTGCTCTGGGCGGTGCCCGGGCAGCGGCTCGGCGTGGTCGTCGGCGTGGCGACCGTACTGGCGGCGGCGGTGAGCCTGGCAGCGCCGGCCTTCGTGCCCGGCCGGGCCGCCTACCTGGGGGCGGGGCTCGTCACGGGGCTCACCGAGACCGCGACCGGGGTGGGAGGTCCGCCGCTGGCCCTCGTCTACCAGCACCGCCCGCCGGCGGAACTGCGGTCCACGGTCGCCCTGTGCTTCCTGGTCGGCGAGGTGGTCTCGCTCGCCCTCCTCCTCGCGACGGGCCGCGGCACCCCGGCGCAGCTGGGCTGGGCCGTGCTGGTGCTGCCGGCCCTGGCTCTCGGGGCGTGGCTGAGCCGGCTGGCGCACCACCGCATCGACGCCGCGCGGATGCGGCCCCTGGTCCTGGGCTTCGCGCTCGTCTCCGGGGTGGTGCTCATCCTGGCGCCGTGACGCGCAGCGACGAGGCCCGCGCGACGATGCGGGGCGCGGACGGCGGCACTGCCGCCGCGGCCGGCCCGGCGGCGGCTGCGTCCCCGTCCTTGCGCGTCAGGCGGGCGAGGAGCAGCTCCACGGCGTCGGTGGCCGCCCGGTCCAGCTGGAGGTCGACCGCCGTGAGCGGGGGTTCACAGGTGCGGGCCCGCGGGCCGTCGTACCGGGTGACCACCATGACGTCCTCGGGGACGCGCCGGCCGCTGTCCCGGATCGCGCGGACGGCGCCCACCGCGAAGACGTCCACGAGCGCGCAGACGGCGTCGATCTCCGGGTGGTCCGCCAGCAGGGCCGCGCAGCGGTCGTATCCCGCCTGCTCGCCGCCCTCCTCCGCGGCGGTGGCGACCACGGGGGCCCAGCCCCCCTCGGCCGCGGCGCGTTCGTACGCGGCGCGGGCGTCGACCGAGGAGTGGCGGGTGCCCGCGCCGATGAGGAGCGCCGGACGGCGGGCGCCCTGCTCGCGCAGGTGCTCCAGCAGCAGTTCGGTGACCTGGCCGCCGCGCAGATCGACGTACGGGACGTCCGGTCGCGAGGACACCTCGCGGCCGAGCGCCACGTACGGCAGGCCCCGCTCGCGCAGCTGCGCGACGGCCGGGTCGTCCTCGCCGGGCTCGACCACGATCGCGCCGTCGATGTCGAGGGAGTGCAGCGCCGATCCGGACTGCACGGGCGGGACCAGGACCAGGGCGTATCCGTGCATCATGGCGCGCTCGGCCGCGGCGGCGGCGATCTCCATGTAGAAGCCGAGACGGGAGGGGCCGGCGGCCACCGCGAAGGGCATCGAGGAGGCGAGGGCGATGGCCTTGGCCTGTCCCTGGCGCAGACGCTGTGCGCGCAGATTGGGCCGGTATCCGAGTTCGGCGGCGGTCTGCTTGATGCGTTCGCGGGTCCGGGGGTCGACCTTGCCCAGCCCGTTCAGGGCATGGGACACGGTCGTGGGCGACACCGATGCGGCCCGGGCGACATCGGCGATCGTCGGGTTGCGCCTGCGGGGACCGGCGGCGGAAGCAGAGGCGGAACCGGAACCGGCACTGGGCATCGGCGGAAACGCTCCTCGTTCACTCGGTCGGTCGGGACGCTGCCATCTTCGCCGACCGGCCCGTCTTCCTCCAGCCCCGCCGCCCCTGCGGACGGGCGGCCCCGTCCGCCGGAGCCCGGCTCGCTGCGCGACCACGGCCTGTATCCCGCGCAGGTGACGCCCCGACAGCCCAGCGGCCGGAAAAGGTGATCACCATATACTTCTGCGGCTCGACGACCGCGGGGTCGTCGGGAGGGGACACGGGGGGCCGTGATGGAGCTGCGGGACATTGAGATCTTTCTGACGCTGGCCGAGGAACTGCACTTCGGCCGGACCGCCGATCGGCTCCGGGTCTCCCAGGCCCGGGTCAGCCAGGCCATCAGGAAGCAGGAGCGGCGCATCGGCGCCGCACTGTTCGAGCGCACCAGCCGCACCGTGCGCCTGACCGACGTCGGCCGCCAGCTGCGCGACGACCTGCAGCCAGTCTACGCAGGCCTGCACGACTCCCTGGAACGCGCCCGGCTCGCCGCCCGCGGCGTCACCGGCCGGCTCCGCGTCGGCATGATGCCGTTCAACCTCGTCGACCTGCACTTCTACTGGAAGGAATTCCGCTCGCGGCATCCGCAGTGGGAGCTGGAGGTCCGCCAGATGGTGTACACCGATCCCTTCGGCCGGCTCCGCAACGGCGAGCTGGACGTCCTGGTCGTGTGGCTGCCCGTGGAGGAGCCGGACTTCACCGTGGGGCCGGTCATGTTGACGGACCCGCGGATCCTCGCCGTGACCGCCGAGCACGAGCTCGCGCAGCGGACCTCGGTGCGGCTGGAGATGTTCGCCGATTTCCGGCACACCATGCCACCCGACGTCCCGGACTACTGGGAGGACGGCTACCTGCCCTTCTACACGCCGCGGGGCCGGACGATCGAGCGCGGCCGACCCACGACCAACGCGGAGGACCTGATCAACCGGGTCGGCATGGGCGAGATCATCCACAGCTTCCCCAGCCACGTCACCCGGCACTGGGGCATGCCGAACATCCGCTGGATCCCCGTCCCCGACCTGGCGACCCTGTCCTACGCCCTGGTCTGGCGGACCGATGCCGAGAACGAGCCGATCCGCGCCCTCGCCGACACGGTCCGCGAACTCGGCACGTTCCGGTTCTGACGCTCTGCGCCGGTGCTCAGGCGACCGGCGGCCGCAGACCGGCCCACCGCCGGGCGGCGACCTCGTCGATGGCTGCGGCCACGATGCCGGCGTCCCGGGCGAGGAGCCGCGCAGGGCGGCCGGTCGCGGTGGCGAACACGGTGACCTGGGCGTTGCCCGCCGCAGCCTGCGCGGCGGCGGCCCGCATCCTGCGCGCCTGCTCCTGAGGGGCCCCGGGACGCCGACCGCTCCGGACGACGAACACGGTCGGGCAGCGCAGGGCCGCGAAGTCGGCCACGAGGCCGCCGTTGACCTCGTCCGTCGCGATGACGGCCTCCGCCCGCTGCCGCGGGGACATTCCGGCGGCGCCGCCGAGCAGGGCCACGCAGCGTGCGAGCCGGCGGCTGCCGCGCAGCCGCTCCCGCACTCCGTCCTTGCCGGCCTCGTCGAACAGGGAGACCGGGTAGGCCCCGTCGACGAGGACCAGACCGCCGACGAGCTCCGGATGCTCCGCCGCATAGCACACCGCGATCGTCGCCCCGTGGGACCAGCCGACCAGGACCGGCCGCTCGAGCACCGTCGCCTCGATCACCCGATCGACGTCGTCGATCGCGTCACGTACCGAGTACTCGGCGCAGGCCCCCCGTCCGCGGCTCGTGCGGCCGTCGAACCTCACGGTGCGGTACCTGTCGCCGAGCCGGCTGATGACGCGGTTCCACTGCCGCCGCGTGGAGAAGCCTCCGTTCAGGAAGAGCAACGGGGGTCCGTCGCCGAAGGAGTCGACACCGCGCAGGCGGGTGTCGACCGCCGCGACCGTGAACTCTCGTGACATGCGGGCGGGCCTTTCGTGTCTCAGGGTGGTGAAGTCGGCCGGAACCGTCCGGTGCGTCAGCCGGAGGCGGGCAGGTCGGCTTCGACGGCCGTGGGGTTCTGGGCGACGGCGATGAGCCATCGACCGTCGGTCTTCGTCAGGACGTGGACGGCGGCGCCGGGCTCGACTCCGGGTTGGGAGGCCACAAGAGAAGCCCAACGGCGCCCGGCCTCAGTGGACTTCCGGCACCCGCCCCGGGTGACGCTCCCCTCCCGGTGCCGGCGGAGCAGGTCGTCGAGCAGCTCGCCGTCGCGCGTGACCGGCCGGTGCCGGATCCTGACCGCGGCGACGTCCGGGCGGATGAACTGGATGTACTCGGTCTCGAAGGTCGAGGTCAGTGCCTGTCCGACCGTGCCGGGCAGCACCCGGCGGGTGTAGTCGGCGATCTCTTCGATCCCGGTCAGCGCGGTGCCGTACGGGACCGAGCAGAGCGCGTCGTGCCGGAACAGCTCCACGAACGCGTCGGGCAGCGCGTTCTGCTGCGCGTGTTCGAGCCGGGCGACCAGCGCCACGATGGCGTCCACGTCCTCCTGGGCAGCGGTGACACCGGTGACGTGCGGCTTCATTGAAGACCTCCTCACCGGGCGCCGGTGAGTGCGCCCCGGGTACCCCTGCCCCACAGGTCGAGCGCCTCGTACGCGGGTCGCCACTGGTGCACGTACGCGTGCCGCGCGGGCTCCGGCAGGAGCTGTGCCAGCACGGAGGCGACGGTCCGCGCGTCCGCGCCGTCCAGGAGCCAGGGCAGGATCCGTGCCGCGCCGGGTTCGATCCGCCGGGCGTGGGCGCCCCCGAAGAGGTCCCACTCCTCCTGGCTCAGGACCGTCTGGACCAGCGGGAAGACGGCCTCCTCCTCGTGGTCGAGGTGCTTGTCCAAGCCGGTGACCAGGGACCCGGTGAGTTCGCCGAGGAGGTCGAGTCCGGCGTCGCGGTCGGCCAGCGCCCCGTCGATCACCGCGACGAGGGAGACGAGCGCGGCGTGCTCGGCCTCGATCGCCTCCAGCCGCGTCAGATCGAAGGGCCGGCCGGCCAGGGCCCGGCGCAGCGGGGGCCACAGCGCTTCGTCCTCGGCAGCCTGGTGGGCGTGCAGGGCGCTGCGGAAGATCCCCCAGCCGGGGGCTGCCCGCAGGACGTGCCGGGGATCGGGGCGGGGCCGGGCCATGGCCCGAGCCAGTTGCCGCAACTCCCTTCGCAGTGCGCCGTGCACCGCGTACGTCACGGTCATGTCGAGCCTGTCGCTCACGTCTGTCCGACTCCTGGTACCGAGGATGGCTGGTGAGCCAGTGTCAAGCGATGACGGCATGACCCGTCCCTGGCACGAAACAGCCTCCTCCGGCACCACCGCCCGATCAACGCAGACTTGGTGCGTCGATCGATAACCCAGCGGTTATGGCGGTACGGGCGCGGGGCGACGGCATGCGGACGGGCAGAGCCCGTTGCCCGCTGTGGAGCCCCATGAGACGATCAAGGTTCGGCGGTTTCGGGTAATCCATCAGTATCTGCGAACGACGGGTACCGTTTGATGTACGCAACGGGCGTGACAGAAGCCTGCATCGAGGATGCGAGCAACCTCTTGGTTGCGCCTTCGATGGTGCAGGACGATGACTTGATCAGGGACTTCTTCGGGTCCACCATCACGCCGGAGGACCTTGCCTCCGGTGCGCCCGACCTCGCGCAGAAGACCGTCTACCTGTGCGGCGACATCTCCGGGATCGACGCCCGCCAACTGCAGGCGGCCGACCGGGTATTCGTCGTCCGGGAGCTGTCGCACGGTTACCGGGAGCACGTCGACGAGCCCTGGGCCCTGGTCGATGCCGGCCGAGTTCCCCTCCGCGTGCACGGCGTCGGCGTCTACTACCGCCGGTTCTTCGGACTCGGCGCCGACCACTTCGGTCGGATCCGTGCGGAGCACGAGTTCCAGTCCCTCACGGAGTCCACCAAGCCCGGAACGGCCCATCGCAGCGGAATCTACCTGACGCCCGTCACGCGAAACGGTGACGAACTGCATTTCCGCCTGCTCCGGTGCTCCACGAACCTCTCGGGGCCGACGGAGACCTTTCGCCCGACCGACACGCGCATCGTCGAGGCCCTGAACCGCGAGGCCGCCGCCGTCTTCCGGAATCAGGCACCGCTCAACCACGTGCTCGCGCAGATCTACCACAACACCCTTGCCACGGCCGAGCGCAAGCAGTCCAAGGCCAAGATCGCGGCCCACGCCGACAAGACCAAGGACATGCCCGCCAACGGCATCATGGCCTTCTGCACCTTCTATGACGGGCTCGACAAGCTGCAGCCCCTGGCCGAAGACCCCTTCGACCACGGCATGAAGGGTGTCAGCGGGCTGACCGGACTCCGCTTCCGCCTCAAGGAGCCGACCGAAGGGCGTGACGGAGTCGCGCTCCCCGCGCAGTTCACCCTGACCCTCCACCCCGGTTCCGTGTTCTTCATGCCGCTGTCCACCAACCGCCTGTACACGCACGAAATCCGGCCCTCGACGTTGGACGCCGCGTTGCTCCCGACCCGCCTGGGATACGTGGTGCGCTGTTCGAACGCCGAAGCCGTGCACAAGAACGGCCGCACGTTCCTCAAAGCGGCCGGGGATCCGGTCGAGCTGGAACCACCCACACCGGCCGGCATGGACGAGCTGCGCAGGCTGTACGCCGAGGAGAACAGGACCTCGTCCTTCATCGACTACGGCGACGATTTCCTCTTCAGCATGAACAGGGGAGACTACCTTGCCCCCCGAGCCTAGGATCCCGGACGAGATCCTCTCGTGCGCCTTGCCGGGCGAAGAGAACCTCTTTGCCGAGCTGTCCGCGTCGGCTCGTATGGAAGAGCTGGGAAAGGGCCGGCGAGGCGCCACGCTCACCAAGGTCGACGAGGCGGGCGGGGTGCCCCTCGTACGCACGACCACTCAATACGGCAGCCCGGCGCAGCGTTTCCGGGCGGTGCACGAACGGCTGGCGCAACGGATCCAGGAACGTGCGGCGCTTCCGGTCGGTTTCAACAACGCCCTCATCGAGAGCTACACGGACGCCTACCGAACCATGGGCAGCCACTCCGACCAGGCCCTCGATCTGGCCGACGACTCGTTCATCGCCGTCTTCTCCTGCTACGAACGTCCCGAGGCGAGCCCGACAAGGAAGCTGATCTTCGAATCAAAGGAGTCCGGCGGCAAGAGGTTCGAGATCCCCCTCGCCCACCACGGCTTCGTCGCGTTTTCCATCGACTCGAATCGGCGACTCAGGCACAAAATCGTCTTGGACACGACCGCCCGGACGACGGACAACCCCTGGTTGGGCGTGACCTTCCGAACGTCGAAGACCCTCGTGCGGTACCGCGACGGACATGCGCACCTCCCGCAGGGCGCGCGACTCGTGTCGGCCGACGACGAGCAGAGGCAGGAGTTCTACCGGCTACGGCGCCGCGAGAACAAGGAAACCGACTTCGTCTACCCCCTGCTGACCTACACCATCAGCGAGAGCGACCTGATGCCACCCGTCTGGAAGTCGGGTCCGCGAGCCCCCGCCCGGCCCCACTGAAACGACCGCACGAGGGCGTGGCGCGGCGGGCTCGGCCTTTCGCCGAGCCCGCCGCGGCGGCTTCAGCGCTGCAGTGTCAGCAGGCCCGGCCGGTAGGGCCACAGGCCGTAGTCGCCGCCTGACCTGGGGTCGCGCCCCTGGTAGAGGAACTGCAGGTTGCAGGGGTCGACGGTGAAGGTCTGGTCGGCGCTGGTGCGGATGAGTTCACCGTGGCTGATGTCGTTGGTCCAGCCGGCGCCGCTGTTCGCCTTGCCGGCGAAGGGGTTGCTCTCGGTCGCGGCCTGGGGGGTCCAGGAGCCGTCCAGGCTGGTGGCCGTGAACGAGCGGAAGTAGCGGCCCTGCGCTCCGATCGCCTCGACGATCATGAGGTACCGGTTCTGGCCCTGGAGCTTGTAGACCTGAGGGGCTTCGAACAGGTCGTTCGTCGTGTCGCTCATGACCACGGTCGAGGACGTGCCGAAACTGCCCGGGAAGTTCCCGATCGGAATGGCGGCCCGGTAGATCTTGCCGTTGTCGCCGGCGAAGAACAGGTACATGTTCGTCCCGTCGCCGATGAGCGTCTGGTCGATGGGTCCGGTTCCGGGGCCCGCGATGCTTCCGGAGAAGAGCTCCTGCTCCGCCGACCAGCCGTTCGGATTGGCGGGGTCGGTCGACGTCCGGTAGGAGAAGGCGGTCCTGCCCCACTGGTAGGCGAGCACCCAGACGTTCTTCGGGGCGAAGTAGAAGAGCGTGGGCGCGACCGCGGAGGAGGACATCCCGTTCTGGGCGGCCGAGGCCATCTCCGACCAGTTGGTGAACGGCGTGAAGCTCATCGAACCCCAGCCCGCCCCGGTTCCCGCCGCGCCGTGCGTCGTCGCGTAGACGAGCTGCCGGCCGTTGTAGGGGGCGACGGTGAAGTCCTTGAGGGAGGCCCACCCCGGCTTGGGCTGCGCCAGCGGGCCGGTCGACGTCCAGCGGTACGTCGAGGGGAGAGCGCACGTGCCGGGGGTGCCGCTGCCGACCCGGACGAGCTGCCACTGCTGGTTGGTGCCGCCCCAGTCGTCGTACTGGACGACGTTCGCGTTGTCGGCGGTGGAGCCGCCCTGCACTTCCAGGGCCTTGTTGCTGTGGCGCGCGATGAGCCGCACGTAGCCGTCGGGGCTCTCGGCGAGCCGCCACTGCTGGTTGGTCCCGTTCACATCGGTCCACTGGACGATCGGGGCGCCGTTCGCGGTGGACCGGTTCTGGACGTCCAGCACCTTGCCGGAGTGACGGGACTTGATGCGGTAGTAGCCGCCGCCGGAGTCGACGAACTGCCACAGCTGCTGGTTCTGGTCGTTCCTGGTCCACTGGGTGATCCGGGCCCCGTCGCCCGTTGCCAGGTTGTAGACGTCCAGGGCCTTGCCGCTGTTGCGGTTGACCAGCACGTACGAGGCGTCGGCATCGATGGTCGGCGCCGCGCCGGCGGGCTGCGCGCCGAGGAAGGCGACCAGGAGCAGCAAGGGTGCCAGCAGGGCGAGCAGACGTCGTGTCAGGTGAGCCGGGGACGGATGGCGGAACCGCATCGGAGAACTCCTTCGTGGGCGGGGGCAAATGGGATTGTTAGCGCTAACAATTTTGCGGTGGCCAGTACGCCACATGCGGACGGGTCAGCCCTTGGTGGCGCCCGCGGTGAGGCCGCCGATCAACTGCCGCTCGGCGACGGCGTAGAACGCGAGGGCGGGGACCATGGCGAGCACGATGTAGGCGAGGACGAGCGCGTAGTCGGTGGAGTACTGGCCCTGGAACTGCTGCACTCCGACCGGGACCGTCTGCCATGTCGGGCCGTCGAGCACCAGCAGCGGCAGGAAGAAGTTGTTCCAGCTCGCGACGATCGCCAGGACGGACACCGTGCCGAGCGCCGGACGCGCCATCGGCAGCAGGATCCGCCAGAAGAAGCGGAACTTGCCGCAGCCGTCCATGACGGCCGCTTCCTCGACCTCCGGCGGAACGGTCCGGAAGAAGCCGCGCAGGATGATGATCGTCGTCGGGAGCCCGAAGGCCGCCTGCGGGAGGATCACTCCGAGCGGGTTGTCGAGCAGGCCGAAGGTCCGCAGCAGCAGGAACAACGGCAGAACGGCCACCGAGAACGGGAACATCAGCCCGATCGTGAACAGCGTGTAGAAGAGCTCCCTCCCCCGGAAGGCGTAGCGGGCCAGCACGAACGCCGCCATTGCGGATGCCGCCACCGTGCAGCACGTCGTGCCGATCGCGATGCCCGCGCTGTTGGCGATCTGCCGCCAGAACGAGCCGTCGCCGAGAATGCCGGTGTAGTTGCCGGCCTTCCACCGCTCGGGCACCCCGAACGGGTTGGTCGTCAGCTCGCCGGTGCTCTTGAACCCGGAGATCACCGCGTAGACGAGCGGCACGGCGACGAACGCGCCGATCAGCCAGACCACGGCGTGCAGGGACACAGCGCGTGCCGTCCTGCGGGGTTTCATCGGCCACCTCCGGAGGTGACGGCGCCGCTCAGGTCCCTGCGGAGCACGTAACGCTGGTAGAAGAGGGAGAAGATCAGGCTGATCATGAACAGCACCACGCTGATCGCACTGGCATAGCCGACCTGGTAGCGCTTGAACCCGAACTGGAACATCGAGATCGCCATCGTCTCGGAGGAGTGGTTGGGTCCGCCCGCGGTCATGACCCACACGAGGTCGAAGAGCTGGATGGCTCCGATGATCGAAAGGAAGGCGCTGATCCGGATCGTCGGGCCGAGCAGCGGCAGCGTCACGTGCCGGAAACGCTGCCAGAGCCCGGCGCCGTCGATGGAGGCGGCCTCGAGGACCTCGCCCGGGATGCTCTGCAGGCCGGCGAGGAAGAGCATCATGTGGAAGCCGAAGTACTTCCAGGTCATCACCACGAACAGGGTCGGCATGACCGTCGAGTGATCGGCGAGCCACCTCCCCCGCAACCCCTCCAGGCCGAAGGCTCCGGCGAGGTGGTCGGCCATGCCGACACCGGGAAGGAAGACCATCGTGAAGAGGACCGCCGTGACCACCTCGGACAGGACGTACGGAGCGAAGAACAGCATCCGGTAGACGGCCCGCCCGCGCAGCCTCTGGTTCAGGAGGACGGCGGTGAACAGCGCGAAGGGCAACTGCACCGTGATCGAAAGGGCGATCAGGTACAGCCCGCGCTCCAGGTCGCCGAGGAAGACCTGGTCGTGGAACAGCCTGGCGTAGTTCCCCAAGCCGACGAAGTCGTCCATGGGGCCGGTCCCGCCCCACTTGAAGAGGCCCGTGTAGACGGCGACGGCGATCGGGGCGAGGACGAAGACGAGGAAGAGGACCAGGGCCGGGACCAGGAACCAGGCCACCGACGCCCAGCTCCGCAACCCGCGCGGACCCGGGCGTGCCGGGCCGGGCGAGCCGGGCGGGCCCGTCGGCGCGGCGTCCCGCGACCGCTCCCGGGGCAGGGCGGACACGGGGTCAGGCACCCTTCGCCGCCGCGGATATCGACCGGGTGACCTGCTCGGGGGTCTTCTGGCCCGCGATGAGGTCCGCCACGCTGTCGTTGACTTCCTGGCCGACCGCCGGCGGGTAGGCCTGGTCGAGGAAGAGCTGGAACCCCGTCGCCCCGGCCAGGGCGTCGGCCACCGCCCTCCGGTTGGCGTCGGTGAGCGCGCTCTCCGCGCCCTTGACCACGGGCAGGTAGCCGTTGGAGGCCAGCAGCCTGGACTGGTTCTCCAGGACGAAGAACTTCAGGAAGTCCAGTGCCTCCTTCGGGGCGCCCTTGCGCAGCGCGAAACCGCCGCCGCCGCCGAGCACCTCGGTGACCCGGCCGGCGCCGCCGTCGACCGTCGGGAAGGGAAAGAAGCCCAGGTCCGCTCCCAGGTCCGCGCCCGCGTCCTTCTGGACCGACGGTGCCCACTGGCCCATCAGCTCCATGGCCGCCTTGCCGTTGCCCATGGTCGCGGCCTGGCCGCCGGGAGTGGAGTAGCCGGCGCCGAGGAAGCCCGGCTGGAACGGCTGGAGGTCGACCAGTTCCTTGAGGTGGCTGCCCGCCCGGACGAAACCCGCGCCGGTGAAGTCCTTGGCGGCAGCGGCCTGCCCCAGGGCGGGGAGTCCCCCGACGCGCATCGCGAGGTAGGCCCAGTAGAAGTGACCCGGCCATTTCTCCTTGCCCGCGAGGGCGATCGGAGTGACGCCCGCCGCCTTGAGCTTCCTGACGTCTTCGAGGAACTCGGCCCAGGTGGCCGGCGGAGCGGTGATGCCGGCCTTGGCGAAGAGCTTCTTGTTGTACCAGAAGCCGACCATGCCGACGTCGTAGGGCACCGCGTAGGTCCGGCCCTCGAACTGATAGGCCTGCAGCGAGACCGGGGTGAGGTCGGACGCCCAGCCGAACGCGTCGGTGAGGTCCTCGACCAGACCCGCGTCGACCTGCTGCCGCAGCACACCGCCACCCCAGGTCTGGAAGACGTCGGGGAGCCTTCCCGACGAAGTGACCGCTGCCAGCTTGGACTTGAACGCCTCGTTCTCCAACGAGGTCGTCTTGATCGCGATGTTCGGGTGGGCGGCCGTGAACGCCGTGGACAGCTGCGGGAACAGGGACCTGCCCGGTTCCGTGGTGGCGATGTTCCACCAGGCGAAGGCCACTTTGCCGTCGGCCGCCGACACCGGACCGGAGCCGCCGTCACCGCAGGCCGCGGTGAGTGAGGCGGACAGAACGGTCAGGCCCGAGAGCGCGAGGAAGCTTCGTCGACTCGGGGGTGTGCTCGCCATGGGACCTCCGGGGTGAGGAAAGCCGGTTCGAGTTCGAAATGTTTCGTAACTTTCTCGAATTCGCGCTGCCACAAACTAGGAACGTGAGGCCCTCCGGTCAAGCCTTCTTCCTGAATTGCCTTTCAGGGAAGCCCTCTTACTGCTTGACAATCGGGTCGCACCGGCCGGAAACTCCTCGAAAGTTTGCGATACCTATCGACAGCCAGAGGCGTCCGCGCGGAGGAGAGAAGTTGAGCGAGCAGCGTCCGACCCTGGCCGTCATCGCCGCCGAGGCAGGGGTCTCCCAGGCCACCGTGTCCAAGGTGCTCAACGGCCGCGCCGATGTCGCGGCTTCGACACGCGAACGGATCGAGGGCCTGCTGCGGGCCCACCACTACCTCCACCCCGGGCGGCAGGGCAGGGCCCGCAGGTCGGGCCTGGTCGACCTGATCATCGGCGGTCTGGACAGCGCGTGGGCGGTGGAGATACTGCGCGGCGTCGAGGCCGAGTGCGCCCAGCGCAGCGTGGGCACCGTCGTGTCGCTCGTCCCGCCGGGCGAAGCCACGCCGTCGAGCTGGGCCGCACTGCCGGTCCTGCACCACAGCGACGGCGTCATCCTCGTCACCGCCTCGGTCACCCGGGCCCAGCGCGCCCAGATCGAACAGGCCGGGGTGGCGCTGGTCGTCATCGACCCGATCGACCTGCCGGGCAACGGTGTGCCGAGCATCGGCGCGACCAACTGGGCGGGCGGCCTCGCCGCCACGGAGCACCTGCTGGAGCTCGGACACCGCCGGATCGCCGCGATCGGCGGGCGCAAGGAGATGCTCTGCAGCCAGGCCCGCATCGACGGGTACCGTGCCGCGCTGGAGCGGGCCGGCATCGAGGTCCGCCGCGACATGATCCGGTTCGGTGACTTCCAGCACGAGGGCGGGTTCCGCCGCGCCCGGGAACTGCTCGCGCTCCCCGAGCCGCCGACCGCCATCTTCGCCGGAAGCGACCAGCAGGCGATGGGCGTCTACGAAGCGGCCCGGCAAGGCGGACTGAGCGTCCCGGGAGACCTCAGCGTGGTCGGCTTCGACGACCTGCCGATGTGCGGATGGCTGTCACCGCCGCTGACGACGGTGCGCCAGCCGCTGGAGCAAATGGGCCGACTCGCCGCCCGAACGCTTTTCCAGCTGATGGACGGCCAGCCCCTCGTCAGCCCCCGGATGGAGCTCTCGACCGAGCTCAAGGTCCGCCTGTCCACCGCCCCGCCCCGTCTCTAGGAGAACTCCTTGAACGAGCCCTGGCGCGACCCCCTGCTGCCCGTGTCCGTGCGCGTCGCCGATCTGCTGGAACGGATGACACTGGAAGAGAAGGCCGGGCAGCTCACCGCGTTCTGGGCGCAGCCCTCGGCTCCGGGGGCACCGGTCGCGCCCGCGGAGGACGATTCCGGCGAGTCCGCACCCGGGCTCGACGACATCGCCGTACACGGGCTCGGACAGCTCACCCGGGTATACGGCACCGCTGCGATCACCGCGAAGGCCGGAATGGAACGGCTCGCCTCGCTCCAGCGGCAGGTGATCGCAGCGGGCCGGTTCGGGATCCCCGCGGTCGCCCACGAGGAGTGCCTGACCGGGTTCATGACGCGGGGGGCGACGGTCTTCCCCGCGCCGCTCGCCTGGGGTGCGTCCTTCGACCCCGGGCTCGTGCGCCGGATGGCCGCCGCGATCGGCGCGGGGATGCGGCGGGCCGGTGTCCACCAGGGGCTGGCTCCGGTCCTCGACGTGGTCCGCGACTACCGGTGGGGCAGGACCGAGGAGTGCATCGGTGAGGACCCCTATCTCGTCGGAGCGATCGGCACCGCCTACGTGCAGGGCCTGCAAGGCGCCGGGATCGTGGCGACGCTCAAGCACTTCGCCGGGTACTCGGCCTCACGGGCCGGCCGGAACATGGCACCCGTCGCAGTGGGGCCGCGCGAGTTCACCGACGTGCTGGTCGAGCCTTTCGTACGGGCGCTGCGCGAGGGGGGCGCCCGGTCGGTGATGAACAGCTACACCGACGTGGACGGCGTCCCGGTGGCCGCCGACGAACGGCTGCTGACCGGGCTGCTCAGGGGTGAACTCGGCTTCACCGGTGTGGTCGTCGCCGACTACTACGCCGTCTCCTTCCTGGAGAGCCGGCACGGCGTCACCGGTTCACGCGGCGCAGCCGGCGCGCTGGCGCTGACCGCCGGAATCGACGTCGAACTGCCCACGGCCCGCTGCTACGGCGAGCCGCTGACCGGAGTCGTCCGGTCGGGAGGCGTACCGGAGGAGCTCATCGACCGGGCCGCACAGCGGGTCCTGCTGCAGAAGGCCGAACTCGGCCTGCTCGACCCGGACTGGGAGCCCGCCGCGCCCGAGGCCGTCGACCTCGACCCGCCGGAGAACCGAGCACTGGCCAGGCTCGTGGCCGAACGGTCCACCGTGCTGCTCACCAATGACGGCACCCTGCCGCTGCGGCCCTGCCGGGTCGCGGTCCACGGGCCGTACACCGACGAACCCCGGTCCTTCCTCGGCTGTTATGCCTTTCCCAACCACGTCGCGGCGCCGGGCGAGCCGGGGCTGGTGATCCCCACGCTCGGCGAAGCGCTCGGCGCCGCCGGGTTCACGGTCACCGCGGATGACCCGGACGTGAACGTACTGGTGCTCGGGGACCGGGCCGGCCTGTTCGGCCGGGGCACCTCCGGAGAGGGCTGCGACGCCGAAACCCTCGAACTGCCCGGCGACCAGGCCGCACTCGCCTCCGCCGTCCTGGACTCCGGCGTGCCGACCGTCCTGGTCGTGGTCTCCGGACGGCCTTACGCGCTGGGCCCGCCGGCCGAGCGCGCGTCGGCCGTCATACAGGCCTTCTTCCCCGGAGAGGAGGGGGCGACGGCGCTGGCCCGGATCATCAGCGGGGCGGCGGAACCGTCCGGACGGCTGCCCGTCTCCCTCCCCCGCCGGGCCGGCGGCCAGCCCGGCACCTACCTGCACGCCAGGCTCGGCGGGCCCACCGACTGGAGTTCGGTGGACCCGACCCCGCTGTTCCCCTTCGGACACGGGCTGAGCTGGACCAGGTTCGCCTTCTCGGAGCTCTCGGTCGATCCCGAGGCCCGGACGGACGGGGCCGTCACCGTCTCGGCCACCGTGCGCAACGTCGGCGGGGTGGCCGGGACCGAGGTGGTCCAGTTGTACCTCTCCGACCCGGTGGCGTCCGTCGTCCGGCCGCAGCAGTGGCTCGCCGGATTCGCCCGGGTCGAGCTGCCGCCGGGCGCGGCCGCCCGGGTCGCCTTCTGCGTCCATGCCGACCGGACCTCCTTCACCGGGCTCGACCTGCGCAGGAGAGTGGAGCCCGGGGAGATCGGGGTGGCCGTCGGACGGTCCAGCGGCGACCTTCCGCTCCAGGGCTCCTTCACGCTGCGGGGGCCGGTACGCCATCCGGCCGCCGACCGGGTGCTGTCCGTGCCGGTCGAGATCGTCCCGGTTCCATGACCGGGTTCTCCGGTGACCCCGTACTGCCCGGGTTCCGGCCCGACCCGTCCGTCTGCCGGGTGGGAGCGGACTACTACCTGGTGACGTCCAGCTTCGAATGGTTCCCGGGCCTTCCCGTCTTCCACAGCCGGGACCTCGTGAACTGGCGGCGCATCGGATCCGCGCTCGATCGGGCGTCCCAGCTCGACCTCGTCGGCTGCGCTCCCTCACGGGGCCTGTTCGCACCGACGATCCGGCACCATGACGGACTCTTCCATCTCGTCTGCACGCTGATGGACGGTCCCGGTCACTTCGTCGTCACAGCGGCGGACCCGGCGGGGCCGTGGTCGCAGCCGCGGTGGCTGGACGGCGAGGGCTTCGACCCGTCGCTGTTCTTCGACGACGGACCGGACGAAAGCGACGTCCATGCCTGGTTCACCGCCGCCCGTGTGGTGGACGAGGCCGCCGGGCGCACAGAGATCTGGATGCGCGAGTACCTTCCCCGCGAACGACGGCTCACGGGACCCGAGTACGTCCTGTGGTCGGGGAGCCGCCCGGGGGCCCGATGGTCGGAAGCCCCGCACCTGTACCGGATCGACGGCGCCTATCTCCTGCTCACCGCCGAGGGCGGCACCGATGTGGACCACAGCGTGGTGGCCGCCCGCGCCGACCACGTGACCGGCCCCTACGAGGGCGCCCCGGGCAACCCGGTGCTGCCACCCGCCGGGGGGCCGGTCACCTGCACCGGGCACGCCGACCTCGTCCGGACCCCGCACGGCGACTGGCGGGCCGTCCTGCTGGGCGTCCGCCCGGGCTCCGCGGTCGGCCGCGAGACCTTCCTCAGCCGGGTCACCTGGGACGACGGCTGGCCGGTCTTCTCCCCCGTCCGCCACACGGGCCCGCGCCGCCCCCTCCACGACGACTTCGCCACCCTCTCCGCCGACTGGAGCACCCTGCGCACCCCACCGGCACCGTTCTGGACCACCGGCGACGGGCTCCGCCTCCGGCTCCGGCCCGGACGCCTCGGCGAGCGCACCACCCCGTCCCTCCTGGCCCGGCCCCAGGAACAGCCCGACTGCGACGTCTCCACGGAACTGCGCTTCACTCCCGCCGCACCGGACGAAGAGGCAGGCCTCGCGGTGGTCCTCGACGACGACACCCATCTCCTCCTCCTTCGCACCACGGAAGGACTCAGCCTCCGCCACGGGCCGGAGGTGCTGGCCCGGGTTCCCGTCCCCGAGGGCCCCGTGCGCCTGGGGGTCCGCATCCGCGGTTTCCACCACACCTTCAGCCATGCGGCACCCGGCGGCGCCCGGCAGGACCTGCCCCCCGTCGAAGCCACCTTCCTCAGCCCGCTGTTCACCAGCGTCCAGCTCGGCCTCTACGCCACCTCCAACGGCCGCCCCTCCACCAGCCAAGCGCACTTCACCTGGTTCGACATCACTTATCCGAGCCGGCAGGAACCGCCCGGACACCGGCGTCGGTGACGCCCGCGGCCCGTCCACGGTTCCGCTCCACGGCCCCCGCCCCGGGGAGAGCGCACTCCCGCAGCCGGAAGCGCTTCCCCCCTTCCCCCCACCGGAGGACCAACCATGCGCAAGTCCGTCCGAGCCGCATCCACCCTGCTGGCCGCAGTCCTCGCCGGCGGTCTCGCCCTGCTCCACGCCGGCCCGGCGTACGCCGCCGACCCGACCACCATGACCAGCGGCTTCTACACCGACCCCGACAACTCCGCCCTGCGGTGGACCACGGCGAACCCCGGCGACGGCCGGGCCGCGGCGATCCGGACGTCCATCGCCAACACCCCGGCCGCCCGCTGGTTCGGCAACTGGAGCGGCGACATCGCCGCGGCCGCCGGCTCCTACGCGGGCCGCGCGGACTCCGCCGACAAGCTGCCGATCCTGGTCGCGTACAACATCCCCGACCGGGACATCTGCGCCGGCCAGTCCGGCGGCGGCGCCGGGAGCCGCGCCGCCTACGAGAGCTGGATCGCCTCCTTCGCCAGTGGCATCGGCAGCCGCCCGGCCGTCGTCATCCTCGAACCCGACGCGCTCGGGCACGAGAGCTGTATGACGGCCGGCCAGATCGCCGAGCGCAACGCCATGCTCAAGTACGCGATCGCCCAGTTCAACGCCAAGGCGCCCAACACCTGGGTCTACCTCGACGCCGGGAACGCCGGCTGGATCGGCGCCGCGGCCATGGCCCAGCAGCTCGCCGCCGCCGGGGTCGGCGGGGCGCACGGCTTCGCGCTGAACGTCTCCAACTACTTCACCACCGACCAGAACAGCTCCTACGGCAACGCCGTCAACTCGGCCCTGCGCTCCTACGGCTACACGAAGCCGTTCGTCATCGACACCAGCCGCAACGGCAACGGCTCCAACGGCGAGTGGTGCAACCCCGCCGGCCGGCGGACCGGTACTCCCAGCCGGCGCGGGGGCGGTGCCGAGATGCTGCTGTGGATCAAGATCCCCGGCGAGTCGGACGGCAACTGCGGCGTCGGGGCGGGCTCCTCGGCCGGGCAGTTCCTGCCGGAGGCCGCCTACAAGATGATCTACGGCTACTGAGCCCGCCCGCGGATCCACTCCGCCGCGCTCCACTCCCTCCGTGCTCTTCCTTCCGTGCTCTTCCTTCCCTGTTCTCTCTCCTGGAGGCTCATTCATGGGATCGAACGCCCTTCCCCCGCCCCTCCTCCGCCGCAAGACCCGGGGGCTGCGCGCGGCCCTGGCCGTCGCCGTCCTCGGTGCGGCCGCCGTGCTGGCGGCTCCGCCGGCCGCACAGGCCGCCGAGGGCACGCTCGGCGGCGCGGCGGCGCAGAGCGGCCGCTACTTCGGCGCCGCCATCGCCTCGGGCAGGCTGGGCGACGGCGCGTACACGTCGATCGCGGGTCGCGAGTTCAACTCGGTGACGCCCGAGAACGAGATGAAGCCCGACGCCACCGAGCCCCAACAGGGTCAGTTCAGCTTCGCCGCAGGTGACCGCGTCTACAACTGGGCGGTGCAGAACGGCAAGCAGGTACGCGGCCACACCCTGGCCTGGCACTCCCAGCAACCCGGCTGGATGCAGAACCTCAGCGGCAGCGCGCTGCGCCAGGCGATGGTCAACCACATCAACGGCGTGATGGCCCACTACAAGGGCAAGCTCGTCCAGTGGGACGTCGTGAACGAGGCCTTCGCCGACGGCAGTTCGGGCGCACGCCGGGACTCCAACCTGCAGCGCACCGGGAACGACTGGATCGAGGTCGCCTTCCGCACCGCGCGCACCGCCGACCCCGGGGCCAAGCTCTGCTACAACGACTACAACATCGAGAACTGGACCTGGGCCAAGACCCAGGCCGTGTACTCCATGGTCCGGGACTTCAAGCAGCGCGGCGTGCCGATCGACTGCGTCGGCTTCCAGTCCCACTTCAACAACGACAGCCCCTACGACAGCAACTTCCGCACCACCCTGCGGAGCTTCGCCGCCCTCGGCGTCGATGTGGCCGTCACCGAACTCGACGTCCAGGGCGCCCCGGCCACGACCTACGCCCACGTGGCCGACGACTGCCTGTCCGTCCCGCGCTGCCTCGGCATCACCGTCTGGGGCGTACGGGACACCGACTCGTGGCGATCGGAGCAGTCGCCGCTGCTGTTCGACGGCAACGGCAACAAGAAGCCCGCCTACACCTCCGTGCTGGGCTCACTCAACGCCGCCGGCTCCTCCACTCCGACCCCCTCGCCCGGTTCCGGGCCGATCAAGGGCGTCGGTTCGGGCCGCTGCCTGGACGTGCCGGGTGCCGCGACCACCGACGGCACCCGGCTCAACCTGTGGGACTGCAACGGCCGCGCCAACCAGCAGTGGGCGTACACCGCCGCAGGCGAGCTGAGGGTCTACGGTGACAAGTGCCTGGACGCCGCCGGAACGGGCAACGGCACCAAGTTCCAGATCTACGGCTGCTGGGGCGGCGACAACCAGAAATGGCGCCTCAACTCCGACGGATCCATCGTCGGCGTCCAGTCCGGCCTCTGCCTTGACGCCACCGGCAACGGCACCGCCAACGGCACCCTGATCCAGCTCTACTCCTGCTCCGGCGGCAGCAACCAGCGCTGGACCCGCACCTGAACCCCCGAAGGCCCGTAGAACGCGCCCTGCCCGCCGTCCCCGAGGGGCGGCGGGCAGGGCGTGCGGTCGTTCAGGAGCAGAGTGCACCGTTCAGCGTGAAGCGCGCGGGGGGCGCGTTGGTGCCCGAATACGTGGCCTGGAGGCCGAAGCTCGCGCTGCCGCCGGGCTCCAGGGTGCCGTTCCACCCGGCGTCCCGGGCGGTGACCGTGCTGCCCGACTGGCTCACCGTGGCGTTCCAGGCATTGCCGATCCGCTGGTCACCCGCGAAGCTCCAGCCGAGGGTCCATCCGGAGACCGCCGAGGTTCCGGTGTTCCGCACGCTCACCGTCGCCGTGAAGCCGTTGCCCCAGGCGTTGTCGATCCGGTAGACCACCGTGCAGGAGGCCGCCGGGGCGTCGTCGTCCGCCTCCGTCGCCGTGAACGTGGCCGACTGCACGCCGGGACCGCCGGCCGTGAACGTCGCGCTGCCCGGCAACGCGTCGGCGTCCTGCGCGGCCGAGACCGGAACCTGCTGCGCCGTGGCCCAGTTGCCCGCAGTGAACACCAGGGTCGCGGCCGCCGACAGGTCCTGGTCGCCGGAGCTCCGGGCCACGGTCACCGTGACGTTCCGCGCGGGCGCCGCCGAGAGCCGTACGCCCACCGGCGCCGAACCGCCCTCCGGGACCGTCACGGCCGACGGGGCCACCTGGACCACGGGCACCGCCGGAGCGCCGCGCCGCTCGGCGGCGAAGGCCGCCAGCCAGGCCAGCGAAGCGTTCCAGTTGATCGCGACCTCGTTGGTGGAGTACGAGCCGATGTCGTCCACGTAGCACGCCGCCGGCGCGCAGCCCGCGAGCTTCTCCCTGGCGACCGGGTCCTCCAGTGCCGCGTTCGGCCCGCCCGCGAAGGAGCCGGCCGGCGGGTGCGGCAGCGCGGCGTCGTTCTGGTGCGCCCAGAACCGGTGGTGCTGGTTCTCGGAGTGGCGTTCGCCGTAGCCGGTGACGTAGGAGAGGTCGAGCGCGTTGCGGCCGAGCAGGTAGTCCAGGGACTCCAGCGCTCCGGCCCGATAGCGCTGTTGGCCGGTGAGCTCGTATGCGACGGCCAGCACCATCGCGTTGTTGGTGACGGAGCTGTTGGAGCCCCATGCGTACCCGGTGGCCGGGAGCGGCACGGGGTAGCCCTGTCCGGCCAGGGTGGACAGGTGGCCGTCGGCGGCGGCGGTCAGCAGGGCGCGCAACCGGGCGATGTCGTCGGCGGGCAGGCCCACGCCGGGGACGGTGGCGAGGGTGATGCGGCCGAGGGTGGCCGTGCCACCCCACCAGAACGCGTCGACGGGCTTGGTGTGGTGCGGGGAGGAGGTGACGGCGTCCCGGTACTGCGGCTCTCCGGTGGTGGCCAAGAGCTCCGCCGCCGCCCAGTAGAACTCGTCGGAGACGTCGGCGTCCTCGTACGCGCCGCCACCGGTGTTGTCGGTCGCCGGGGCGAGCACGTCGGGGTTGGCCTTGGCGGCCGTCCAGGCGCGGCGGGCCGCGTCCAGACAGCGTGCGGCGAACTCGGTGTCGTACGGCGCGTACACCCGGGCACACTGCGCGGCCGAGGCCGCCAGGTTCAGCGTCGCGGCGGTGGACGGCTTGTGCAGCTCGCGCCGCTCGGCGTCGAGTTCGGGCCGGGTCGGCAGGGCGGTCCACTGGGCGTCGTGCATCTTGTGGAAGGCCATCCCGGCCATCGGCTTCCCGGCCGGGACCTGCATCCGCAGCAGGAACTCCAGCTCCCAGCGGGCCTCGTCCAGCACGTCCGGCGTCCCGTTGCCGCGCTCCGGCCCGCAGCGTCGAGTCGCCGAGCGCCGCGTCGCCGCCCGACCGGCGCGCCCGCTCGAAGGAATTGACCAGCTCCCAGACGGAGATGCCTCCGTTGACGACGTACTTGCCGTGGTCGCCCGCGTCGTACCAGCCGCCGCGCGCGTCCATGCGGTAGTCGCACGCCCCCGCCTGGCAGGGGACGTCGCTGTCGCCCTTGTTCGGGGCGACGCCCAGGTGCCCGGCGGGGCGGGCGTAGGCGCTGCCGCCGGCCAGGGCCGCGTCGATCGCGATGCCGCTGCGCTGCTGGTAGAAGAACGACATGCTGTCCGCGCGCAACGCGTCGTACAGCGACGGGGAGATGTCGAAGGGGTGGCTGGTGCGGCCGTCGACGCCGAGGGTGTAGCCGGTGCCGGTGCCGGTGTACGCGCCGAAGTCCACCAGGTGCGTGGACTGTCCGGACGCCTGGTCCGCGCCGCGCACCGTGGTGGTGCCCGAGGCGACCACCGCGCCCGCGGCGTCGCGCAGTTGCCAGCCGAGCGGGACGGGCGCGGTGCTGGCCACGGTGGCCCGCTTGGGGCCGTCGGGCAGGTAGCCGAGCTGGTTGACCCGGACGGGTGTGTCCGCGACGGCGGCCACGGGGGCGGCGGCCGCTGCCGGAACGGTCAGGGCGGTCGTGGACAGGCCGCCGACCGATAGCGCGAAGCCGGCGAGTACGGCGGCCGCGCGACGGGGCACGCCGCGCGCAGGGGTGACAGGAGGCACGGGTGGAGCCTTCCTAGGCAAGGGGGTGTGGGAGCGCTCCCAATCAAGCCAGCAGCCGGACGGACCCGTCAAGTAGCCTTGCACCAGGGGTAGTTGGCGCATCCGCATTCGTGCGCGGGCGGCAGCCCGCGAACCGCCCGGCCCGGGCACCGGAGCATCGGTGGACGTACGGGGCCGCCACCCTCCCATCGGCGCGGTGCGGGACCGTCCGCCCGGCGGGTCGAGGTCGCGCCCTGCGGGTGGCGGTCGCGCCCGGGCGGGTGGCGGGACGGCGCGACGCCGGCCACGCCCGGCCCCACCACCGGTTCCCGGCCGCGCGACTCCGGGAGCCGGGCCGGGGGCCCGGCCCAGCGGCCCACCGGGCACCCGGCCTCCCGGCCGCGCCTCGCGGAGGATGCCCTCCCGACACCGGCGGCGCGCCGGCGAGGCGGCGCTCCCCGTACGGCGCGAGGCGGTGCGCGGCCTCAGCTTCCCGCAGTGCGGGGGGCGTTGCCGTAGTAGGCGTCCGGTCCGTGCTTGCGGGTGAAGTGCCGCTCCAGAAGGTGCCTCGGCGGCTCGGAGACGCTCCCGAGGCGGAATCCCAGCGCCAGCGTGTGCAGCGCCATCTCCGCCACGGCCTCGCAGACGACGGCGTTCTCCAGCGCGGCCTTCGCGGTGGCGCCCCAGGTGAAGGGGCCGTGTCGTGAGACGAGCGCTCCGGGGACCTCTTCGGCCCGGCGGGGATCGCCGCCGAGCCGGGCGACGATCACCTGGCCGGTGTTGTACTCGTAGTCCTTCGCGCACTGCGCGGCGGTGAGGTCCTCCGTCACGGGGACGGGGCCGTTGAAGGTGTCGGCGTGCGTGGTGCCGAGCACCGGGATCTGGCGGCGCGCCTGGGCGAAGGCGACGGCGTGCGCCGAGTGGGTGTGGGTGACCCCGCCGATGGAGGGGAACGCGCGGTAGAGGCACCGATGGGTCTCGGCGTCGGTGGACGGCCTGAGGTGCCCGTCGACGACCCTCCCGTCCTCCAGCGCCACCACCACCAGGTCCTCCTCGGTGAGGTCGGCGTAGGAGACCCCGGACGGCTTGATGACGAAGACACCGGCGTCCCGGTCCACTCCGCTCACGTTTCCCCAGGTGAGAGTGGCCAGCCCGGCCTCCGGGATGCGCAGGTTGGCCGCGAGGACCTCGCGACGCAGCTTCTCGAGATGGGTCCCGCTCACTGCACCCTCACCGTCTTTCCGTCACTGGACCGGTCGCTGCCGTTCAGATTGTGAGCGCTAACAAGCGTCAAGCTCAAGAGATTACGAGGAGATTCCCGCTCAGACTCTGCGAAGAACGCTGCATAATGTGAGCGCCAACATCAATACCCCGCCGACCGTCTCCCGGCCGGTCCGAGATGTGTGCGGGCCGCGGCCGGTTCGGTACCGTGAGGGAAGGCCGCTCGATGAGGAAAGGAAGAGAGTTGACCCAGCTCCCGGACGTCTCGCGAGCGCCCACCATGACGGACGTCGCGCGCGTCGCAGGCGTCTCCCATCAGACCGTTTCGCGGGTGCTCAGCGACCACCCGAACGTCAGCGCCAAGACCCGGGCCGCGGTGACACAGGTCATCGAGCAGCTGGGCTACCGCCGCAACTCGGCGGCCCGGGCCCTGGCCACGCGCCGGACCCACACCCTGGGCGTCATCGCGGTGAACACCACGCTGCACGGGCCCGCCAGCACCGTGGCGGGGGTTCAGGAAGCCGCTCGCGACCGCGGCTATCTGACGTCCGCCGTCACGCTCCGGACGGCCACGCAGACGGCCCTCGCCGAAGCCATGCAGCACCTCGCCGGGTGGGGGGTGGAGGGGATCGTCGCCGTCACTCCGCAGCGCGCCGCGGTGAAGGCCCTGGCGGCGTTGGAGGCACCGTGCCCGGTGGTCACCGTGGAAGGCGGCCACACCCTGGCCCTGCCCGGGGTGTCGCTGGACCAGAACCTCGGCGCTCGCATGATCACGGAACACCTCCTGGCCTCGGGCCACTCCACCGTGTGGCATGTCGCGGGCCCCTCCGACTGGCTCGAGAGCGAGGCCCGCACCCAGGGATGGGAGGAGGCGCTGCGGGACGCCGGAGCCGAGGTGCCGCCCCTGCTGCGCGGCGACTGGAGCCCCCTGTCGGGATACCAGGCCGGCCAGCAGCTCGCGGGGCGGGTCCGGGCGTCACGAGGAGGGGGAGCGGGCCTCACGGCGGTGTTCGTCGCCAACGACCAGATGGCCCTCGGTGTCCTGCGCGCCTTGCGGGAAGCCGGACTGCGCACGCCCGAGGACGTGGCGGTCGCCGGCTTCGACGACATCCCGGAGGCCGAGTTCTTCCCGCCTCCGCTGACGACGATCCGCCAGGACTTCGCCTCGCTCGGCCGCGACAGCATCGGTCTGCTCCTGGACCACATCGAGGGCCGGGCCGACGAGCCGACGCACCTGGTGGTGGTCCCCGAGCTCATCGTGCGCGCCAGCACGGCCCGCAGGATCGCCCTCCCCGGCGAATGAGCCCGGCATGCCCGGTGCCCGGTCCCCCCCGCCGGAGGGGCCGGGCACCGGACGGCGGACGGCGGACGCGGCCTGCGCTGCCGGAAACGACCTTCCGCCAGGGCCGTCAGTCCCTGACGTCCGGGACCCAGTTCCCGTGCAGCCTCAGCGGCACCCGGACCGGCAGGTGGATACGGGCGAGCGGTTCGCCGCCGAAGTCCCGGGCGGCAAGGATCACCAGCTCGTCGCGGACCGGTCCGGGTCGAAGACGTACGCCATGACGTAGCCGTCGTCCTCCGCTGTCGGCGACTCGCCCGACACGAGACGCCCTCCCCGACCGTCCCGTCGCGCCCGAACTCGTGCGCCTCCGTGGTGCCGCGCTCCAGGTCGTGCTTGAGCAGGGCATTGCTGAACCCCTCCTCCGGACGGTCGTCGTCCGGGCCGCCGGGAGCGGCGTAGAGCTCGACGGCTGCGGTGTACCCGTACCGGTACGGGCGGCCCAGACGGCGGGGGTTGACCCGTGGGAACTCCTGGGTCCGTTCGTCGAGACGGTCCTCCCGTACCGTCCCGCGCGCCAGGTCGATCGTCCAGCGGTCCGGAGTGGGCCGGCTGGAGCCGATGTCCCTGATGTCGAAACCCTCGCCGTGCCGGACCACGTCGACGACGATCTGCCCGGACCCCTTCTCGTATGCGTTGAGGGTGTGCCCCACCAGACCGGGCGAGAGGTCGAACCAGCGCACTGGACCGTCCCCCTCACGCGGTACCACCCCCACCCGCGCCCCGCGCCGCGCGTCCCACGTGAAGGGGACGCCCGTGGCCAGACGGGCGGAACTGAAGACGACGGGCGAAGTCGAAGAGCAGCACGTGGTGCGGGGTGAGGGCGAAGTCGTGCATGTACGGGTTGCCGGGCACGCGGACCGTCGTCGTGCGCCGGACCGTGCCGGTCTCGTCCATGACGATGTGCTGGACGTCATCGGAGCCGTACAGGAAGGCGAGCGAGTGCAGCTCGCGGGTATGCGGGTCGAAGAGGGAGTGGGCGTTCGCGCTGTAGCCCTGCGGCGTCAGCCCCAGCGCGCAAGGGCCCACCGTGTCCAGGTCGTAGGTCGGCTCGTACGGCCTGATGCCGCCCTCGATGAGGGCGAAGGTACGCCCCGCGAGGCCGGCGACCTGCACGTTCGGTGAGATGTCGAGCCGCTCGCCGGCCGGGGTGCCACGGCGCGGCTCACCGAGCCGGTCGGCGACCGCGGAGGAGCGGACCCACCGGTTTCGGTACCACTCGGCGCGCCCGCCCCGGATCCGTACGCCGTGCACCATGCCCGCACCGAGCGTCCAGATGTGCGCGGCCGGGTCCTCCACCCCCAGCGGGTTGGGGCCGTTGCGTAAGTAGCGCCCGTCGAGATGTGCGGGGATCCGGCCGGTGACGGGAAGGGCGTAGGCGGTGACCTCCTCGGTGACGGGGGCGAAACGCCCCGACAGGTAGCGGTTGCGTTCACGTCGGACGGTCGTCACGCGGTTCGTCCTCCGTCGTCGGTGGTGCGGGCGCCGAACGCACTGCCGGTCGCCGCCATCAGCGCGTGGTAGCGCGGGCCGGCCTCCTCCGGGGCGAAGTGGCCGGCGAGCTCCAGGCTCACCGCGCCGTGCGCAGCCGCCCACCACATCTTCGCCAGTTCCCGCGCGTCACCGGACCGGAAGATCCCCGCCTCCATGCAAGCCGTTACGGTGGCCGTCGAGGTGTCGAAGGCCGTCTCGGCAACGGCCAGGGCGTCGGCACTGGGCCGGAAGCCGGGCACTGACTGATCGAACATCACCTCGTAGTAGGCCGGTTCGGACAGGGCGTGCTCCCGATAGGCCGTGCCGAGGGCGTTGAGGTGGGCCGGCGGACCGGTGGAGTCGGGGACGCTCTCCTGCGCGCGGCGCAGCCGGGCGAAGCCCTCCCGGTACATGGCGTCGATAACCCCTCCTTCCCGCCGAACATCGTGTAGAGGACCTTGGTCGACGAACCGACGTCGGCCGCGATCCGGCGCATCGTCAGCGCCGCCGGGCCCTCCGCCACCAGCAGATGAACGGCGCGGTCGAGGATCGTGGTGCGCACGGCGTCATGACCGGCACGCTGTGCCTCCTGATAAGGGGTACTCATGGGAAACACCGCATCCGGTCGGTAACAGCGTTACCACTCATTCGGCCCAGCCTGTCGTGAGGAAGTTCGTCACGGCCCGGGTGGTCCGTGTCCGTTCTCCCGAGGGCGGCGCCCGCGGCCCGGCGTCAGCGCGCGGCGGGCCGGCGGCCGCCCATCAGGCGTTGCAGCACGATGAACACGAGCAGCAGGGCACCGATGACGATCCGGGTCCACCAGGAGCTGAGCGTGCCCTGGAAGTTGACCAGCGTCTGGATCATGCCGAGGACCAGCACGCCGAGGGCGGTGCCCAGGACGAAGCCGGACCCTCCGGTTAGCAGCGTGCCGCCGATCACGGTGGCGGCGATCGCGTCGAGTTCCATGCCCATGGC
Organism: Streptomyces sp. NPDC046876; assembly: GCF_040645035.1. Taxonomy (NCBI): domain Bacteria; kingdom Bacillati; phylum Actinomycetota; class Actinomycetes; order Kitasatosporales; family Streptomycetaceae; genus Streptomyces; species Streptomyces sp. NPDC046876. The sequence continues at coordinate 34,970 of NZ_JBEYXK010000032.1, forward strand.
GTGGAGGGCGTAGCCGGAGAGCGTGTAGAAGGTCAGCAGCAGACCGCCGAGCGCGGAACACAGGCCGCTGACGCCGTATACGGCGATCTTGGTGGTGCCCGTCGGCAGACCCATCAGGCGTGCGGAGGACTCGTTGCCGCCCAGCGCGTAGACGTTGCGGCCGAATCGCGTGTGGTGCAGGACGACGAAGGCGGTCACCAGCACGGCCAGGGCGATCAGCACGGGGAGCGAGACGAACAGTCCGCCCGGGCCGTAGAGCCTGGTCTGGGCGACTCCCGCTGTGACGGGATCGTTGATCGTGATGGATTCGGTACTGATCGTGTAGCAGAGCCCCCGGGCGAGGAACATGCCGGCCAGGGTGACGATGAACGGCTGGATCTCGAAGGTGTGGATGACCCAGCCCATGAGCGCCCCGCTCCCGGCGCCGGCCAGGAGGACCAGGGGGATCACGGCGGCCAGGGGCCAGCCGTGCGCCTCGACCAGCCAGGCGGTGAGCATGGTCGACAGGGCCACCATGGAGCCGATGGACAGATCGATGCCCCCGGTGAGGATGACGAAGGTCGCGCCGACCGCGACGACCAGCAGGAATCCGTTGTCTATCAGCAGGTTCAGCACGACCTGCGCGGAGAGGAAGCCCTCGTAGCGCACCGATCCGACACCGAACATGATGATCAGCAGGACCGCGGTGACGATCAGTGGGATACGGGCCCGGGCGCGCGGGGAAACGGTCGCGACGGGGCGGGCCGGTCGCGCGGCGGCGTTCACGGTGCCGGTACTCATGCTCGTACCTCCTGCTCCTGCGGGGTGGTGCCCGCCGTGGCGGGGGGTCGGGGAGTGGTTGTCCGGCGGCGTACGACCTTGGCCCGGAAGACCGGGGACTGCACGAGGCAGACGATGACGACGACGAAGGCCTTGAAGACGAGGGTGGTCTCGGGAGGGACGCCGAGGGTGTAGACGGTGGTGGACAGGGTCTGGATGATCAGGGCGCCCAGGACCGTCCCACCGAGGGAGAAGCGCCCCCCGGTCAGGGCGGTCCCGCCGACCACGACGGCGAGGATCGCGTCGAGCTCGATCCACAGACCGGCGTTGTTGCCGTCGGCGCTGGAGACGTTCGAGCTGATCATCAGCCCGGCGACGGCGGCGCACAGCGCACTGAAGACGTAGACCAAGGCGAGCAGACCGCCGGCCCGGATGCCCACCAGGCGGCTGGCGGTGGGATTGCCGCCGACGGACTCGATCAGCATGCCGAGGGCACTGCGGCGGGTGACGAAGGCGGTGAGCGCGACGAGGACGGCGGCCAGCAGGACGGCGAACGGGAGGAGGAGCCAGTAGCCGCCCCCGATCATCTTGTAGGGGGCGCTGGTCACCGTGATGATCTGGCCGTCCGTGATCAGCTGTGCGACGCCGCGGCCCGCGACCATGAGGATCAGCGTGGCCACGATGGGCTGCACCCCCAGCCCGGACACCAGCAGTCCGTTGGCCAGGCCCAGCACGAGGGCGACCCCGAGCGCGAGGGCGACGGCCGTGAGCGTGGTGGCGACGCTGCCGGGACGCGCCGCGGCGGAGATGTGTCCGCAGGCGAGCGCGCCGGCGATGGCGACGGTGGAGCCCACCGAGAGGTCGATCCCCCGTGTGGCGATGACGAGGGTCATACCGAGCGCCACGAGGACGAGGGGCGCGCCGAAGCGCAGGATGTCGACGAGGCTGCCGTAGAGGTGGCCGTCACGCACCCGGACCGAGAAGAAGTCGTGGTGGAACGCGAGGTTGCCGAGGAGCAGGGCGAGCAGGACGAGCGCGGGCCACAGCAGGCGGTGGCCGGCCGGCCGTCGCCCGTTGCCAACGGCGGCCCCGGACGGGGCGGGCTGGGGGGTCATGAGTCCGTTCCGGTGGCGATGGTCGTCAGGAGGCGTTCGGGCGTGACGGTGTCGTCGTTCGCCAGGGTGGCCACCATGCGGTGGTCGCGGAGCACGGCGATGCGGTGGCTCAGGCGCAGTACCTCTTCGAGTTCCGCCGAGATGAACAGCACGGCGGTGCCTTCGCCCGCCAGGCGGGCCACGAGTCTCTGGATCTCGGCCTTGGCCCCGATGTCGATGCCGCGGGTGGGTTCGTCGAGGATCAGGAGCCGGGGCTCGGTGAGCAGCCAGCGCGCGAGGAGGACCTTCTGCTGGTTGCCTCCGCTGAGGTGGCGTACCTGTGCTTCGGGGTCGGCGGGGCGGATGTCCAGGGCCTCGATCCAGTTGCGCGCCAGTTCGTCCTGTTTCGCGCGGGTCAGCGGCCTGGTCCAGCCGCGGGCGGCCTGCAGGGCGAGGACGATGTTCTCGCGGACCGTGAGCTCCTCCACCAGGCCCTCGGACTTGCGGTTCTCGGAGCAGAAGGCGATGCCCCGGGCGATGGCGTGGCGGGGACTGCGCAGGACCACCTTCCTGCCCTCGACGCGCACCTCTCCGGCGTCCGCGCTGTCCGCGCCGAACAGCAGGCGCGCCGCCTCGGTGCGGCCGGAGCCCAACAGGCCGGCCAGTCCGATGACCTCGCCGACGTGGATGTCGAGGTCGTAGGGTTCGATCGAGCCGGTACGGGTCAGCCGTCGGGCCCGGAGGAACGGCTCGCGGGCCGCCCGTTCGGCCCCAGGTCCCTGGGCACGGCCCGACAACCGGTCGAGGGTGGCCAGTTCTCCGCCGATCATGCGCTGGACGAGCTTCACCGGGGTGAGTTCGTCGATGGGGTACTCGCCTTCCAGCCGGCCGCCCCGCAGGACGGTGACACGGTCACAGAGGTCGAACACCTGGTCCAGGAAGTGCGTGACGAACAGAATGGCCACACCGCGGTCACGCAGGCGCCGCACCAGCCTGAAGAGCTGGGCCACCTCCTCGCGGTCCAGGCTGGAGGTGGGTTCGTCCAGCACGAGCACCTTCGCCGAGACGTCCACCGCCCGGACGATGGCGACGAGTTGCTGCACCGCCAGGGAATGCGCGTCGAGCAGGCCGGCGACGTCCAGGTCGAGCTCCAGCTCGGTCAGCAGCTCGGCCGCCCGCCGCCGCATCGCGGACCAGCGGACGAGACCGAACCGGCGCGGTTCGCGCCCGATGAGGATGTTCTCGGCGACCGAGAGGTTGGGGCAGAGGTTGACCTCCTGGTAGACGGTGCTGATTCCGGCCCGCTGCGCCTGGAGGGGGTCCGTGAACGCGTGGGGGCGGCCGTCGACGAGGACGGTGCCGTCGTCGGCGGGGTGGACACCGGTGAGCACCTTGATCAAGGTGGACTTCCCGGCGCCGTTCTCGCCCATGAGGGCGTGCACCTCGCCGGGGAAGAGCCGCAGGGCGACTCCGTCGAGGGCGAGCACGCCCGGGAACCGCTTGCGGATGCCGTGGGCTTCCAGGACCGGCCGCGGGCCGCCGGTGCCCGTGGGGGGCCGAGTGGACGGAGATGTCATCCGCCCTCCTCTCGTGTGTGGGTGGAGCGGGCCCGATCGCCGGGCCTCGCGGGCCGGCGGGATCAGGAGGGGACGGCCGGGCCCGCCGGGACTCCAGCGGCGGCGGGGCCGCCGCGCCGTGTCAGTACTTCCGCGACGGCAGCGCGGCCGCGGCCTTGTCCTGCGGGAACACGCCCTCCTGGGTTTCGACCCGGGCGGGCACGCTCTCCCCCGCGACGACCTTCTTGGCCAGTTCCATCAGCTGGTCACCGAGGAGCGGGTTGCACTCCACCACGACGTTGATCTTGCCCTCGGTCATCGCGACGAAGGCGTCCTTGATCCCGTCCACCGAGATCACCTTGATGTCCGTACCGGGCTTCTTGCCGGACTCCTCGATGGCCTGGATGGCGCCGAGGGCCATGTCGTCGTTGTGGGCGTAGAGGACGTCGATGTCCTTCTGGGACTTCAGGAACGCCTGCATGACCTCCTTGCCCTTGGCACGCGTGAAGTCACCCGACTGAGAGGCGACGATCCTGAACTTGCCGTCGGAGCGGATGGCGTCGGCGAAGCCGGCCTTGCGGTCGTTGGCGGGTGCGGAGCCCGTGGTGCCCTGGAGCTCGACGATGTTGACCGGACCCTGCGCGTTCGCGTACGCACCGGTCAGCCACTCCCCCGCGGCCTTGCCCTCCTTGACGAAGTCCGAGCCCAGGAAGGTCTTGTAGAGGGAGGTGTCCTTGGTGTCCACGGCGCGGTCGGTCAGGATGACCGGGATGCCCGCGTCCTTGGCCTCCTTCAGCACCGTGTCCCAGCCGGACTCCACGACCGGGGAGAAGGCGATCACGTCGACCTTCTGCTGGATGAAGGTGCGGATCGCCTTGATCTGGTTCTCCTGCTTCTGCTGCGCGTCGGAGAACTTGAGTTCGATCCCGGCCTTCTTCGCCGCCTCCTGGACGGACTTGGTGTTGGCGGTACGCCATCCGCTCTCGGCGCCGACCTGGGCGAAGCCCATGGTGATCTTGCCGCCGGAGCCCCCCTTGGCGCCGGAGGCCGGGCCCTGGGCGGGACCGGCGGCCGGGCCCTGGGTCGAGCAGGCGGTCAGCGCCGAGGAGGCGAGAAGTGCGGCGGTGAGGACGAGGACTGCTCTGCGAGCCATGACGGGTGTCCTTTCGGGGTGCGCGGAAGGGGCTCCGCACGGCCGTGGGTGCGGCGGGGCCGAGTGCAGCGGCAAGGGGCCGCCGTCGAGAAGGGGAGCCGTCGCATTGTGAGCGCTAACAAGTGCGGTTCTCAACCCTCTTGCTCGCGTTACCTGTCTGTTATCGCGCCGGACGCGAGATTGAGTGACTCATCGCGCGATCTGAGCGAACCCCCTTGCTCCTCGACATTGTTAGCGCTCACACTGCATGGCGTCCGACACCGCCACTCCTGCGAAAGGCATTCAGTTGACGTCACCCCACCTCCTCGCGCCCGCCCCCCGTTCCGTGGAACCGGAGCAGTACACGGTCGGTGTCGACTTCGGCACCCTGTCGGGCCGCGCCGTGGTGGTGCGGATTCGCGACGGGCAGGAGCTGGCGGCGGCGGTCCACACCTACCGGCACGCCGTCATGGAGCGGCACCTGCCGCACGACGGTGCTCAACTGCCACCGGACTGGGCCCTGCAACACCCCCAGGACTGGCGGGACGTGCTGCGCCGCGCCGTCCCGGAGGCCGTGGCAGCGGCGGGGATCGATCCCGCCGCGGTGATCGGCATCGCCACCGACTTCACCGCCTGCACCGTCCTGCCCACCCTGGCCGACGGGACCCCCCTCGCCGAGACGGAGCTCGCCGGACGGCCGCACGCGTGGCCCAAGCTGTGGAAGCACCACGCGGCCCAGCCGTACGCCGATCGGATCAACGAACTCGCCCACGCCCGCGGGGAGAAGTGGATCGCCCGCTACGGCGGCCGGATCTCCTCCGAGTGGCAGTTCGCGAAGGCCCTCCAGGTCCTGGAGGAGGATCCGCTCGTGTACGACACCTGCGCGCGGTGGATCGAGGCCGCCGACTGGATCGTGTGGCAGCTCACCGGAACCGAGTCCCGCAACGCCTGCACCGCCGGATACAAGGGCATCCACCAGGACGGTGCCTACCCGAGTGAGGAGTACCTGGCCGGGCTGAACCCCCGGTTCGCCGACTTCGCCCGTACCCGCCTCGCATTCCCGCTCTCCGCGCTGGGCTCACGCGTGGGCCCGCTCAGTACCGAGGCTGCGGCCTGGACGGGGCTGCGCGCCGGGATCGCGGTGGCCGCGGGCAACGTCGACGCCCACGTCACCGCGGCGGCGGCCCAGGCCGTGGAGGACGGTCAGCTGCTCGCCATCATGGGAACGTCCACCTGCCACGTCGTGAACGCTCCCGTCCTCGCCGATGTCCCCGGCATCTGCGGTGTCGTCAGCGGTGGGATCGTCGAGGGAGCCTACGGCTACGAGGCCGGCCAGAGCGCGGTCGGTGACGTCTTCGCCTGGGTACTGGACCAGGGCGTCCCACCGGAGTACCTCGCCGAGGCCGCCGACCGCGGCGAGGACCTGCACGCCCTGCTGAGCCGGAAGGCCGCCCGACAGCCGGTCGGCGGCCACGGACTGGTCGCCCTCGACTGGCTGAACGGCAACCGTTCGGTCCTCGTCGACCACCGCCTCTCCGGAGTCATCGTCGGTCTGACGCTCGCGACCCGCCCCGAGGACGTCTACCGCGCGCTGCTCGAGGCCACCGCCTTCGGCACCCGCGTCATCGTGGAGACCCTGGAAGCGGGCGGCGTACCGGTGCGCGAGTTCATCGTCGCCGGCGGACTGGCCAGGAACGAACTGCTGATGCAGATCTACTCCGACGTGCTGCGCCGCCCCGTCTCCCTCGCCGCATCGGACCAGGCACCCGCCCTCGGGTCGGCCATCCACGCCGCCGTGGCCGCGGGCGCGTACAGCGACGTGCGGACGGCCAGTGCCGCCATGGGCCGCCGGCTTCCGGCCGTCTACACGCCCGACGCCTCCCGGGCCGATGCCTACGACGCCCTCTACGCCGAATACCGGCTCCTGCACGACCGCTTCGGCACCGACGGCCAGCTGCACCGCCTGAGGCGCATCCGCGACACGACCCACACGGCGAACTGACCCGCGCCGCTGCCCGCCCTCCCCGCCCGCTTCGGCGCGTCGCGGGACATCACCTCCAGGAGTCCATGTGCCCAGCCGAACGTCACCCGCCCAGGAAATCTGGTTCCTCACGGGCAGCCAGCACCTGTACGGGGAGGAAACCCTGAAACAGGTCGCCGAACAGTCGCGGCAGCTGGCCGCCGCGCTGGACGACGCCTCCGGCATTCCCACACGCGTCGTGTGGAAGCCGGTGCTCACCGACGCCGACGCCATCCGCCGCCAGTGCCTCGACGCGAACGCCGACGACCGGTGCACCGGGATCGTCGCCTGGATGCACACCTTCTCGCCGGCGAAAATGTGGATCGCCGGACTGGACGCGCTGCGCAAGCCGCTGCTGCACCTGCACACCCAGTCGAACGTGGCCCTGCCCTGGAACACCATCGACATGGACTTCATGAACCTCAACCAGGCCGCCCACGGGGACCGCGAGTTCGGGCACGTCCAGGCCCGCCTCGGGGTGCCCCGCAAGACCGTGGCCGGACACGTCACCGACCCGGTGACGATCGCACGGGTGGCCGTCTGGGTGCGGGCGGCCGCCGCACGCTCCGAACTGGCCACCCTCAAGGCCGCCCGCTTCGGCGACAACATGCGCGACGTGGCCGTCACCGAAGGGGACAAGGTGGAGGCCCAGCTGCGCCTCGGCGTCTCCGTCAACACCTACGGCGTCAACGACCTGGTGGAGGTCGTCGACAGCGCGCAGGAGAGCGAGGTGGCCTCGCTCGTCGAGGAGTACGCGGACCTGTACGACCTGGCGCCCGAGCTTCGACGGGGAGGCGAACGGCACGAGTCGCTGCGCTACGCGGCCCGCATCGAAGCCGGCCTGCGCACCTTCCTCGAAGCGGGCGGCTTCCGGGCCTTCACCACCAATTTCGAGGACCTGGGCGGACTGCGCCAGCTGCCCGGCCTCGCGGTCCAGCGGCTCATGGCCCAGGGGTACGGCTTCGGAGGGGAGGGCGACTGGAAGACCGCCGTCCTGCTGCGCGCCCTCAAGGCGGCCGCCACGGGCCTCCCCGGCGGCACCTCCTTCATGGAGGACTACACCTACGACATGACACCGGGCAACGAGCTCATCCTCGGCGCACACATGCTGGAAGTGTGCCCCACCCTCGCGACCGCCAGGCCCGCCTGCGAGATCCACCCGCTCGGCATCGGCGGGCGGGAGGACCCGGTCCGGCTGGTGTTCGACGCCGCCCCCGGCCCGGCCGTGGTGGTCGGCCTCGCCGACCTCGGCGACCGGTTCCGTCTGGTGGCCAATGACGTCGACGTCGTGGCACCCCCGCACCCGCTGCCCGCCCTGCCCGTCGCCCGCGCGGTCTGGCGGCCCCGCCCCGACCTGCGGACCTCCACCGAATCCTGGCTGACGGCCGGCGGACCCCACCACACCGTCCTCAGCACCGCCCTGACCTCCGACCACCTCGACGATCTCGCGGAAATGCTCCGCCTGGAGCTCCTCCTCATCGAAGAGAGCACCACCCCGCAGCAGTTCCGGCGCGATCTGCGCTGGAACCAGGCCTACCACCGGCTGGCACTGGGGTTTTGAACCGGGCGGCCGGTACTCGCGGCCGAGGTCGCGCTTGCGCGGCGCGCCGACCGGGGGAAGCGCAATTCCTGAGCGAAATGCTTTCGACCCTTCGCGTACCTTGACTCGGCTGGGCTCCGTCCGCACAGTGGGAGCGCTCCCACTGGTTCACGGCTCGTGCACGGTCCCTCCGTGCCACGGCCAGGACGGCGCCCCCACCCGCGGACATGCGCTCTCCGGCCGTGCCATGGCCCGGTTCCGACCCCGCACCCCTCCCCGCACGACGCAGCGCCCCCACCGGCGCCAGGCTCCGCCTGCGCGCCCCTACCGGAAAGGGCACCCCGCGAAATGAGCCGCATCATCCCCCGCACCGCGTTACTGGCGGCCCTCGGCCTCGTCACGGCCGCGGGCGCCACCGCCACCGCCTTCGGCACCCCCGCCGGCGCCACCACCGCCGGCTGCAAGGTCGAATACCAGATCACGAACCAGTGGAACACCGGGTTCGGCGCCAATGTGGTCGTCACCAACACCGGAGACCCGGTCGCCGCCTGGACCCTGGAATGGACCTACGCGAACGGCCAGCAGGTCACCCAGGGCTGGAACGCCGCGATCACCCAGTCGGGGGCGGCCGTGACGGCCAAGAGCCTCTCGTACAACGGGTCACTGGCCACCGGCGGTTCGACGTCCTTCGGGTTCAACGGTTCCCACAACGGCACGAACGCCGTGCCCGCGACGTTCAAGCTCAACGGGGTCACCTGCAACGGTGCCACCGATCCGACCCAGCCCCCCACCACTCCCCCGACGACCCCGCCCACGACGCCTCCGCCCTCGGGCGGCAAGGTCGACAACCCCTACGCCGGCGCCAGGGTGTACGTGAATCCCGAGTGGTCCGCCAAGGCGGCCGCCGAGCCGGGCGGCACGAGGGTGTCGAACCAGCCCACCGCCGTCTGGCTGGACCGCATCGCCCTCGTCACGGGCGCCGGCGGCAAGATGGGCCTGCGCGACCACCTCGACGCGGCCCTGGCCCAGAAGGGCAGCGGCGAACTCGTCGTCCAGCTGGTGATCTACGACCTGCCCGGACGGGACTGCTCCGCGCTCGCCTCCAACGGAGAACTGGGCCCGACCGAGATCGACAAGTACAAGACGCAGTTCATCGACCCGATCGCCGCGATCCTCGCCGATCCCAAGTACGCCGGTCTGCGGATCGTCACCGCCGTCGAGATCGACTCGCTGCCGAACCTCGTCACCAACGTCTCGGGCCGCCCGACGGCCACCCCCACCTGCGACGTGATGAAGACCAACGGCAACTACATCAAGGGGGTCGGCTACGCGCTGAACAAGCTGGGCTCGGTCGCCAACGTCTACAACTACGTGGACGCGGGCCACCACGGCTGGCTCGGCTGGGACGACAACTTCACCGCCTCCGCGGAGATGTTCAAGCAGGCCGCCACCGCCGAGGGCTCCACGCTCTCCAAGGTCCACGGCTTCATCGTGAACACGGCCAACTTCAGCGCGCTGAAGGAGGACAACTTCAAGATCGACGACTCGGTGGGCGGCACCTCCGTGCGCCAGTCGAAGTGGGTCGACTGGAACCGCTACACCGACGAGCTGTCCTACGCCCAGGCCATGCGGGCCAAGGTGGTCTCGCTGGGCTTCGACGCCGGCGTCGGCATGCTCATCGACACCTCCCGCAACGGCTGGGGCGGCACGGCCCGCCCGACCGGACCCGGCGCGACGACCAGCGTGGACTCCTACGTCAACGGCGGCCGCTACGACCGGCGCATCCACCTCGGCAACTGGTGCAACCAGGCGGGGGCCGGGCTGGGCGAACGGCCGCAGGCGGCACCGGCCCCCGGCATCGACGCCTACGTGTGGATGAAGCCGCCGGGCGAGTCGGACGGGGCGAGCAAGGAGGTCCCGAACAACGAGGGCAAGGGTTTCGACCGGATGTGCGACCCCACCTACACGGGCAACGTCCGCAACGGCAACAGCATGTCGGGCGCACTCCCGGACGCGCCGCTCGCCGGACAGTGGTTCTCCGCACAGTTCCGGGAACTCATGAAGAACGCCTACCCGGCCCTGTGACGGACCGCCGGTGAAGGACCCGGAGCCGTACGGAACCACCTGGTTCCCGTACGGCTCCGGCCCGTACGCGCTCGGGCCCCGGCCGCGATCGGAACCGGCGCACGTCCCCCGCCGCTCAGGAGGAATCCCGCACGATCAGCTCCGTGGGAAGGACCCGCCGCTGCTCCTCCCCCGCCGCCGGGCCGGCTCCGGGCCCTTCGGCGATCTTCTGCAGCAGCAGCCGCGTCATCGTGCGGCCCATCTCCTCGATCGGCTGGCGCACGCTCGTCAGGGGCGGATCCATCAGGCGCGCCACCACCGAGTCGTCGACGCCGACGAGGGCCACGTCCTCGGGGACCCGTCGGCCGGCCTCGCGCAGCACCCCGCGCGCTCCGGCCGCCATCACGTCGGAGGCGGCGAAGACCGCGTCCAGCCCGGGGGCGCGCTCCAGCAGTGCGCGCATCGCCAGCCTGCCGCCCTCCTCGGTGAAGTCCGCGACCGCCAGGAGCGGCTCCTCGGGCGCGATCCCGGCCTCGGTGAGGCCCGCGCGGTAGCCTGCGAGGCGGGCGCGGGCCACGTACATGTCGAGCGGGCCGCTGATGGTCGCGATCCGGCCGCGGCCCCGGGCCACCAGGTGGGCGACGGCCGCCCGGCCGGCGCCGACGTTGTCGGAGTCCACGTAGTCGACGGGCTCGGCCTCGGAGCGCCGTCCGTTCATGACGACCGGCAGGCCCAGCCGCGCCATCCGGTCGGGCAGGGGGTCGTCCCCGTGGACGGATGCCAGCAGTACGCCGTCGACCCGCTGGGCGGCCAGGTACTGTTCGAACCGTCGGCGCTCCGCCTCGGTCCGGACGAGGGTGAGCAGCAACTGTTTGTCCGCCTGGGCGAGTTCGGCACTGACTCCGCGGATCAGGTCCAGGAAGTACGGCTCCGAGAACACCCGGGCCTCGGCCTCCGGGATGACCAGGGCGACCGCGTCGGTCCGGTTGCCGGCCAGCGCCCTGGCCGCCTGGTTGGGTACGTACCCGAGCTCGGCGACCGCGCGGGCGACGGCTTCCCTGGCCTGCTCGCTCACCCTCGGCGAGCCGTTGATGACCCGGGACACCGTGCCCCGGCCCACGCCGGCCAGGGCCGCGACCTCCTCCAGGGTGGGCCTGCCGTTCCGCTGTCCGCTCACGCCTCTCGCACTCCCCTCGCGCATCGCACTCCGCGTCGGCCCCGATCCGGTGGATCCGCCGACCATGATGGACCCCGCCGCTTCGCGCGGCACACCTTACGTCGAGGAGCGTCACGGGAGCCGTCATGGGAGCCATTATGGGAGCGCTCCCACCGTACCCTCGATCATCTGAAACACGCCACGCACGAATCCGCGTTCAACCCTTGACACTCACGCCCGCCAGGCAGGAACCTTCCGGCAGCGATGTGGGAGCGCTCCCACCCCGGGGCGCACCAGACGTCGCTTCAGGTCCGCGCGGGCCCTCGCCGAGCCGCGAACGAGCCGCCGGACCCCTGGCGCACGACCAGCACCGCCTTGGACGAGGAGAGTGGAATGCGCACTTCCAGCAGCAGACGTGGCCGCGGCCACCGCACCGCGCTCGTCACGGCCGTCGCCGTGGTGACCGCCGCGGCCTTGCTCACCGGTTGCGGAGGCGACGACGGCGGGGACGCCGGCGCGGACGCCGGCGGACAGATCAAGCTGCGGATCGCGACCTACGGTTCCTTCGGCTACGACAACGCCACCGGGGCGAAGCTCTACGCCGAATACGAGAAGTCCCATCCCCACATCAAGATCGAGGAATCGAACGTCGCGGACGGCCAGAAGTACTGGGACACGCTCAAGCTCCGCCTCTCCCGCGACAGCGGCCTCGCGGACATCCAGGCCCTGGAGGTGGGATACATCGCCGAGGCCACCGGTCCCTCGATGGCGGGCAAGTGGGCCGACCTCGGCAAGACGGGCGGCGCGGACCTCGGGTCGTTCCTCGACTGGAAGGTCAAGCAGGCCACCACGGGTGACGGCAAGGTCATCGGGCTCGGCACGGACATCGGCCCGATGGCCATCTGCTACAACAAGGACCTGTTCGCCCAGGCCAAACTGCCGACCGAGCGTGCGGAGGTCGCCCGGCTCTGGGCGGGCGACTGGGCGAAGTTCCTGGCGGCCGGGGAAACGTACATGAAGAACGCCCCCGCCGGGACCGCCTTCCACGACTCCGCCAGCGGGCTGTTCAACGCGGTCATCTCCAGCGAGGCCGTGCAGTACGCCAACGCCAAGGGGGAGCTGGACTACGAGAACAGCCCCGGCGTGAAGAAGGCCTGGGACACTGCCGTGGCGGCGGCTCAGGGCGGACTGACGGCCAAACTGCGCCAGTTCGACGAGAAGGGCACGTGGAACGCGGCCTTCAAGAACTCCAGGTTCGCCACGGTCGCCTGTCCCAGCTGGATGACGGGCATCATCAAGGACCAGGCGGGCCCGGAGAACCAGGGGAAGTGGGACATCGCCGCGCCGCCCGTGGCCGGGAACTGGGGCGGCTCCTTCCTCGCCGTGCCGAAGTCGGGCAAACACGTCAAGGAGGCGGCCGAGCTCGCCGCCTGGCTCACCGCCCCGGCCCAGCACGCCAAGGTCTTCGGCGTGAACGGCAACATCCCGTCCTCCAAGGACACCCTCGCCTCCCCCGCGGTCCAGGACGCGAAGCTGCCGTACTTCGGTGACACCCCGGTCGGCAGGATCTACTCGCAGGCCGCGGCCGGCATCACGCCCGCCCCGATCAGCCGCTGGGACGGTCAGGTGAAGACCTTCCTCACCGACAACGGAATCCTCGACATCGAGCAGCGCGGCACCGATCCGGCGAAGGCCTGGGAGAACGTCAGGAAGCTGGTCGCCGACAAGATCGACCGGTAACGCGGACCACCGCACGCATCGACCTGGAAGGAAGCCCCCGTGGCCACCTCCGTACGGGCGGCGGGCGACGGCTCCGCGCCGCCCGCCACACCGGTTCGGGGCCGCAGCGCCGGCCCCGGCTCCCCCAGCCGGCGGCCCCGCGGCCGCAGCGGTTGGCGCAGCACGCTCCACCGCCTCGACCTGAAGGCCGTCCCGTACGTCTTCGTCGCCCCCTTCTTCCTCACCTTCGCCGCCTTCGGCCTCTTCCCCCTGATCTACACGGGCTGGCTCTCGCTCCACCGGGTCGAGCTCGGCGGGGAGGCCCAGTGGAAGGGAATGGAGAACTACAGTTCGCTGGCGACCAGCGAATTCTTCTGGAACGCGCTGGCCAACACCTTCACCATCGGTCTGCTCTCGACCGTGCCCCAGCTGCTGATGGCCCTGGGCCTGGCTCATCTGCTCAACCACAAGGCCCGCGGCCGCGGGTTCTTCCGGGTCGCGGTCCTCGCCCCGTACGCCACCTCCATCGCGGCGGCGACGCTCGTCTTCGCCCAGCTCTTCAACACCGACTACGGTCTGATCAACACGGTCCTGGGCCGGGCCGGCTTCGCGCCGGTCGACTGGGAGTCCTCCAAGTGGCCCGCTCAGATCGCGATATCGACGATCGTGACCTGGCGGTGGACGGGCTACAACGCGCTGATCTATCTGGCGGCGATGCAGGCCGTACCGCAGGACCTGTACGAGGCCGCCGCGCTGGACGGGGCTTCGCGCCGGCGCCAGTTCCTCAGCGTGACCGTCCCTTCCATCCGGCCGACGATCCTCTTCACCGCCGTCGTCTCCACCATCGGCGCCACCCAGCTGTTCGGCGAGCCGCTGCTCTTCGGCGGCAGCGTGGGGATCAGCGGCGGCAGCGGCAACCAGTTCCAGACCCTGAGCCTGCTGATGTACGAGAAGGGGTGGGTGACCGGCGCGCTGGGCCAGGCCTCCGCCATCGCCTGGGTCATGCTCCTGCTCCTCCTGCTCGTCGGCGGCCTCCGGATCCTGATCTCCCGACTGCGCACGAAGGCGGGGAGCTGAACCCATGGCCCGCACACCCGACACGACCGCCTCCGGGGCGCCGCGCGTCAGGCGTCTTCGCCCGTCGGCCGGCCGTCAGCACCACGCGGGACCGCTGACCTACGTCCTCCTGGGCCTGGCGGCCCTGCTCTCCCTCTTCCCCCTCTACTGGAACCTCGTCGCCGCCTCCCACACGGGCGAGCGGGTGGTCAAGGCCCCGGCGCCGCTGTTGCCCGGCCCCCGGCTGCTCGACAACCTCTCCTTCGCCTGGAACCAGGTCGACATGGGCGAGGCACTGGTCAACACGACGATCGTGGCCGGCCTGGTGGCCCTGTCCACCGTCCTGTTCTCCACCCTGGCCGGATTCGCCTTCGCCAAACTGCCCTTCAAGGGCCGGGGCGCCCTGCTGGCCCTCGTGGTGGCCACCATGACGATCCCGCCGCAGCTCAGCGTGATCCCCCTCTACCAGATCATCACGGACCTCGGCTGGGTCGATCAGCTCCAGTCGGTCGTCCTGCCTTCGCTGGTCGCCGCCTTCGGCGTGTTCTTCATGCGCCAGTACCTCCTCGAGGCACTCCCGGTGGAGCTCGTGGAGGCGGCCAGGATGGACGGCGCCCACAGCCTGCGCATCATCTGGCACGTGGTGTTCCCCGTGGCACGGCCCGCGATGGCGGTCCTCGGGATGCTCGTCTTCGTCCAGGCCTGGAACGACTTCTTCTGGCCGTTCATCGCGCTGACCCCCGACGGCAACCCGACCCTGCAGGTCGCCCTGGCCGGCCTCGGAGCGGGCAACCACACGGTCGACCAGGCCGTCGTGCTGACCGGCGCGCTCATGTCCACGCTGCCGCTGCTCGTGGTCTTCGCCGTTCTCGGCAAGCACATCGTGGGCGGCATCACCGCGGGCGCCGTCAAGAACTGACGGCGTCTGACGACTTCATCCGAACCCGTGTTGGGAGCGCTTTTTCGATGACCGTGCCCGAGACCCGGCCACTCACCGCCACCCGCACCTTCCCGTCCGGTTTCCTGTGGGGCACGGCCACCGCCGCGTACCAGATCGAAGGCGCCGCCCGTGAGGACGGCCGGACCCCGTCCATCTGGGACACCTTCTCGCACACCCCCGGCAAGGTCTTCGAAGGTCACACCGGTGACGTGGCCGTGGACCACTACCACCGCTTCGCCGAGGACGTCGGCCTCATGTCCGCACTCGGCCTGGGGGCGTACCGGTTCTCCGTCTCCTGGTCGCGCGTCCAGCCGACCGGCCGGGGCCCGGTCGTCCAGAGGGGCCTGGACTTCTACCGCCGGCTCGTCGACGAACTGCTCGCCGCGGGCATCGTGCCGGCGCTCACGCTCTACCACTGGGACCTGCCCCAAGACCTGGAGGATGCGGGGGGCTGGCCGGAGCGCAGGACCGCCGAGCGGTTCGCCGAGTACGCGGGTCTCGTGGCCGCTGCCCTCGGAGACCGGGTGAAGCTCTGGACGACGCTCAACGAGCCCTGGTGCAGCGCGTTCCTCGGCTACGGCTCCGGCGTCCACGCCCCGGGACGGACCGACCCGGTCGCCGCCCTGCGCGCGGCCCACCACCTCAACCTCGGCCACGGC
The DNA here is from genome assembly GCF_040645035.1 of Streptomyces sp. NPDC046876. Lineage (NCBI taxonomy): Bacteria > Bacillati > Actinomycetota > Actinomycetes > Kitasatosporales > Streptomycetaceae > Streptomyces > Streptomyces sp. NPDC046876. Next base: position 50,665 of record NZ_JBEYXK010000032.1, read on the forward strand.
CTCGCCGTCCGGGCCCTGCGGGCCTCGCTGCCCGGCGACGCCCGGCTCGCGGTCTCCCTCAACCTCCACGCGGTCCGCCCCCTGACACCCTCTGCCGAGGACCGGGAGGCGGCCCGTCGCATCGACGCCGTCGGCAACCGGATCTGGCTGGGACCGATGCTGGAGGGCGCGTACCCCCGGGACCTGTTCGCGGACACCGCCCACCTGACCGACTGGTCCTTCGTCCGGGACGGCGACGCCGCGACAATCCACCAGCCGCTGGACCTCCTCGCCGTGAACTACTACACCCCGACGGTCGTCTCGCACGTCGCGCAGGGCGCCGAGCGGCCGCAGGACGACGGCCACGGCGACAGCGAGCACTCGCCCTGGCCCGGCGCGGACGACGTCGCCTTCCACCGGGCGCCGGGTGAACGCACCGCGATGGGCTGGTCGGTCGACCCCGACGCGCTCTACGACCTGCTCACCCGTACCGCCGCCCGCTATCCCGGCCTGCCGCTCGTCATCAGCGAGAACGGCGCCGCGTACGAGGACGAGGTCGGCCCCGACGGCGGGGTGCACGACCCGCAGCGCGCCGCCTACGTCCACGCGCACCTCGACGCCGTGCACCGGGCGATCACAGACGGTGCGGACGTGCGCGGATACTTCCTGTGGTCGCTGCTCGACAACTTCGAGTGGTCCTACGGCTACGCGAAGCGCTTCGGCGCCGTTCACGTCGACTACGACACCCTGGAGCGCACGCCCAAATCGAGCGCTCTCTGGTACTCCCGCGTGGCCCGGACGGGACGGTTGCACGCCCCGGGCGGGGCGTAGCCCCCGGAAGGCGGCAGAGGGCTCACACGGCCTGGCGGACGGGCAGGCGGGTGGGGTCGGCGATGATCCGCTGCACGGTCGACCACGCCGCACCCAGTACCGGTCCGCGGCGCCCCAGGGCGGAGGGGCGCACCGCCTCGGGGTTCCAGGGCCTGACGGTGACCCGGGCCGCCAGTTCGGCACGTATCGGGGGAAGGAGCCACTCGGCGAGTTCGGCGTAGGCACCGCCCAGGACGAGGGCGTCCGGGTCGATCAGGTCCACCGCCGAGACGAGGGCGAGGCCCAGGGCCCGTCCGGCGCGGTCCAAGGCCCGCAGGGTCGCCCCGTCCCCGGCGCCCGCCCGCTCGGCCAGCACGGCCACCGGGTCGCCGGCGCCCGCCAGCCCCGCCTCGCGCAGTACGGCGGCTTCGCCCGCGTACTGCTCCAGACAGCCGCGCGCCCCGCAGGGACACGGTGCGCCCTGCGGGTGGACGGGCAGGTGGCCGAGTTCGCCCGCGAAGCCGCGGGCGCCCCGGAACAACCGGCCGCCTATGACCAGCGCCGCGCCGATTCCGGCCTCGGCGGAGACGTGGAGGAAGGTCTCGGCGGGGTGTCCCTGCTGCCGTTGCTCGGCGAGCGCTCCGAGGTTGGCCTCGTTCTCCGGCTCGGGCACGGTGTCGGGGTCGGGCCAGTGGTCGGCGGGGCGGACGGCCTTCCAGCCGAGGTTGGGGGCGTTGGCGACCAGTCCGCCGGGGGCGTTCGGCACCACCCCCGGGACGGCCAGGACGCGGCCCTCGACGCGCAGGCCGAGGGCAGTGGCCTCGGACTCCGCGTCGGCGGTGAGCGCGGCGGCCTCCCTCAGCACCTGCCCGGCCGGCCGGCCCGCGTTGGCCCGCTCCACCCGGCGCCACACCCGGGGTTCGCCGCGCAGGTCGACGACGCACACGGCGAGATGGGTGACGCCGATCTCCAGGCCGAGCCCCGCGGGGCCCCGGTCGTTGAGGGCCAGGGCCCGCCCGGGGCGGCCGACGCGTCCGCTCGGGGCGGTCTCCGTCTCGGTCAGGGCGGTGCGGCCGATCAGCTCGTCGACCAGGGAGGAGACGGCCGGCCTGGTCAGGCCGGTGTGTCCGGCGACGCCCGCCCGGGAGAGCGGGCCGTGCGCGGCGACCGCGCCGAGCACCGCGGCCAGGTTCTGCCGGCGCATCCCCTGCTGGGAGGCGGGTGCGGTCTGCGCGCTCCCGCCCGGCCTGCCGAGCGAGGTCATCGCTCCCGTCCCTCCTGTCGTTCGTCCGGCGGGACCTCCTGCAGGGCCCGCGCCCGCCGCAGCGTACCGGTGATCCGTTCGAGCGTGTCGTCGTCACGGGGTACGGGCTCCAGCACCCGGCCCTCCGTGGTGCGCCAGCGCCGGGCGACGGCGTCGGCGGGCTCACCGGTCAGCAGGGCGGCGGCCTGCGCGGCGGCCCCGAGCGCGACCAGTTCCCGGGCCCGCGGCACCTGGACGGCCCGGCCGGACAGCCGCAGGACCGTGTGCTGCCAGGCCCTGCCCCCTGCTCCGCCGCCGATCAGCAGCAGGGGTTCTTCCGCGGCCGGGTCTTCGCCCGTGGCGCGCAGTACGTCGTCCAGGGCTGTGAGCAGGGCATGGGCGGCGCCGTCGTAGGCGGCCTGGAGCAGCTGGCCCGGTGTCGTGTCGTGGCGCAGCCCGTGGACCAGACCCGAGGCACCCGGGAGGTCCGGGGTGCGCTCGCCGTCGAGGTAGGGGAGCACCACCACCGTGCCGCCTTCCTCGACGTCCTCGCGGTCGCGGCCGGCGAGGGCGGCGAAGCGGTCGACGGCGAGGGTGCAGTTGAGCGTGCAGGCGAGCGGCAGCCAGCCGCCGAGGGCGTCGGCGAAGCCGGCGACGGTCCCGTTCGGGTCGGCGGGCCGGGTCCGGCCGACGGCGTAGACGGTGCCCGAGGTGCCGAGGCTCAGCACCGGACGGCCGGGGGTCAGGCCCAGCCCGAGGGCGGCGGCCATGTTGTCGCCGGTCCCGGTGGCCACGAGCGCGCCTTCGCGCAGCGGCGTGCCGGCCCGGACGAGGCCCGCCCGGGCGCCGGGCGCGAGGACTTCCGGCAGGAGAGCGGAGTCGAGCCCGATCCGGGCGAGGACGTCCCGGTCGTAGCCGTCGGGGCCCCACCAGCCGGTTCCCGACGCGTCACCGCGGTCCGTCACCGCCTCCCCGGTCAGCCGCTCCGTCAGGAAGTCGTGGGGAAGCCGGACCGCGGCGACGCGGCCGGCGGCGGCGGGCTCCTGCGCGCGCAGCCAGGCCCACTTGGCGGCGGTGAAGGCGGCCGTCGGGACGCTTCCGGTGCGGCGGGCCAGCTCTGCCGGGCCGAAGGCGGCCGCGAGCGCGGCGGCCTGCGGGGCGGAGCGGACGTCGTTCCACAGCAGTGCGGGGCGCACGGGCCGGCCGGCCGTGTCGAGGGTGACCAGGCCGTGCTGCTGGCCGGCGATCGAGCAGGCGGCTGCCCGGTCCGCCCAGCCGGTGGCCGCCGTGGCCTCGCCGAGCGCCCGCCACCACTGTTCGGGGTCGCTCTCGCGTCCGGGGCCCGCGCTGACGGTGTGCGCGGCGCGGCCCTCGCCCAGGACGGCGCCGGTCTCCAGGTCGACGGCGAGGGCCTTGGTGGACTGGGTCGAGCTGTCGACGCCGATCACGACACGCTGTGCGGGCATGGGGTCCCTCCGGTGGGGTTCCTTCTGGCGTCTCGGCATACTAATTTGTTTTTCGCCATTACAAATAGACCTCGGCCTGATCCGGAGCGCCTCATGAGCAGCGACCCGCTCGTCCCCACTCCCGCGCACAGGTTCACCTTCGGCCTGTGGACCGTCGGCTGGCAGGGGCGGGACCCCTTCGGCGACGCCACCCGAGCCGCCCTCGACCCGGTCGAGACCGTGGAGCGGCTGGCCGGGCTCGGTGCCTACGGCGTCACGTTCCACGACGACGACCTGATCCCCTTCGCCTCCGGCGAAGCCGCCCGCGAGCAGGCGGTCAAGCGCTTCCGCACCGCTCTGGACACGGCCGGGCTGAAGGTGCCGATGGCCACCACCAACCTCTTCACCCACCCGGTGTTCAAGGACGGCGCGTTCACCGCGAACGACCGCGACGTGCGCCGGTACGCGCTGCGCAAGACGATCCGCAACATCGACCTGGCCGTGGAGCTCGGCGCCTCGGTCTACGTCGCCTGGGGCGGCCGCGAGGGCGCGGAGTCGGGCGCGGCCAAGGACGTGCGCACCGCCCTCGACCGGCTGAAGGAAGCCTTCGACCTGCTGGGCGAGTACGTCGAGGACCAGGGCTACGACCTGCGCTTCGCGATCGAGCCCAAGCCCAACGAGCCGCGCGGCGACATCCTGCTGCCCACCGTCGGCCACGCCCTGGCGTTCATCAACGAGTTGGACCGGCCCGAGCGGGTCGGCCTCAACCCGGAGGTCGGCCACGAGCAGATGGCCGGGCTGAACTTCCCGCACGGCATCGCCCAGGCCCTGTGGCACGGCAAGCTGTTCCACATCGACCTCAACGGCCAGAGCGGGATCAAGTACGACCAGGACCTGCGTTTCGGCGCGGGCGACCTGCGCCAGGCCTTCTGGCTGGTCGACCTGCTGGAGTCGGCGGGTTACGAAGGCCCGCGCCACTTCGACTTCAAGCCGCCGCGCACGGAGGACCCTGCCGGCGTCTGGGCCTCGGCCGCCGCCTGCATGCGCAACTACCTGCTCCTGGCGCAGCGTTCCCGCGCCTTCCGGTCGGATCCGGAGGTCCAGGCCGCGCTCGCCGCCTCCCGGCTGCCCGAACTGGCTCTGCCCACGGCCGAGGACGGCCTGGCCGGCCTACTGGCCGACCGGTCCGCGTTCGAGGAGTTCGACGTCGACGCGGCCGCCCGTCGCGGCATGGCCTTCGAACAGCTGGACCAGCTGGCCCTCGAACACCTCCTCGGCGCCCGCTGACCCGGAGTGCTCATGAGCCGGGCCGCGCCCTTGCGCGGCCCGGCCCCCCCGAAGGGAATGTTAACGCTAACAATCGGCGCGTCAAGGACCGTGCGCCGCCCTCGCCGCGGAAGCCCGGCTCGGACCCGTCCGACGATCCGGGGCACTCACTCCCGGAAGGGCCATACGCCGCACCGAAGTTGGCCCCGCCCGGTGATCCGCACAGACCCTTGACGGCGCTCTTGTGAGCGTTAACACTCAGGATCGCCAGGCCGGAGACGCCGCACACCACACGACTTCGCACCGTGCGAGGACGCGGCTCCCGGCCGGCCCCGCCCGACCGTTTCCGGTTGCCCCTGCCGGGGCGCGCTGTGCCGGTCGCGGACCATCACTGGAGGAACTGTGCGGAAGCTTTCAGCGGGCCTTGCCGCCCTGGGCATGACGCTGGCGCTGGCGGCCTGCGGCCAGAGCGCCAACGGAGCGGGCGACGGAGGGGGCGGCAGCGACGCCAAGGGCGGCCTCATCGGCATCGCGATGCCGACCAAGTCGTCGGAGCGCTGGATCAACGACGGCACCAACATGGTCAAGGAGTTCCAGGCCAAGGGCTACAAGACGGACCTCCAGTACGGCGACAACGTCGTGGAGAACCAGGTCTCCCAGGTGGAGAACATGATCACCAAGGGGGCCAGACTGCTGGTGATCGCCGCCATCGACGGTTCCTCGCTCACCAATGTGCTGCAGCGGGCCGCCGACGCCCACGTCCCCGTCATCTCCTACGACCGGCTGATCCGCGGCACCGGCAACGTCGACTACTACGCGACCTTCGACAACTTCAAGGTCGGCGTCCTCCAGGGCAGTTACATCGTCGACAGGCTCGGCCTCAAGGACGGCAAGGGCCCCTTCAACGTCGAGCTGTTCGCCGGCTCTCCGGACGACAACAACGCCGCGTTCTTCTACAACGGCGCGATGAGCGTCCTCCAGCCGTACATCGACGACAAGAAGCTGGTCGTGCAGAGCGGCCAGACCTCCCTCGCCCAGATCGCCACCCTGCGCTGGGACGGCGGTCTCGCCCAGTCCCGGATGGACAACCTGCTGAGCAAGGCGTACACGACCGCCCGTGTCGACGCCGTCCTCTCGCCGTACGACGGCATCTCGATCGGCGTCATCTCCTCGCTGAAGGGCGTCGGCTACGGCACACCGGGCCGGCCCCTGCCCATCGTCACGGGTCAGGACGGCGAGCTGGCCTCGGTGAAGTCGATCATCGCGGGCGAGCAGACCCAGACCGTCTACAAGGACACCCGCCAACTGGCCAAGGTCGCGGTCCAGATGGGCGACGCGCTACTGACCGGCGGAAAGCCCGAGGTCAACGACACCCGTCAGTACCACAACGGCGTCAAGACCGTTCCGGCGCAGCTGCTCCAGCCGGTCAGCGTCGACAAGGAGAACTACCGCAAGGTCCTGGTGGACAGCGGCCAGTACACCGAGGACCAGCTCAAGTAGCAGCCGGCGGGTGCGGTGCCCGGGGAGACCCGCGGGCACCGCGCCGCCCCGACGATACGGACGCACAGCCATGGCCCGACCCGTTCTCGAAATGCGGTCGATCAGCAAGACGTTTCCCGGGGTGAAAGCCCTCTCCGAGGTCAACCTGACCGTCGCCGCCGGCGAGGTGCACGCCGTCTGCGGTGAGAACGGCGCCGGCAAGTCCACCCTGATGAAGGTGCTCAGCGGGGTGTACCCGTACGGCGGCTACGAGGGCGAGATCTACTTCGAAGGCACCCCCTGCCGGTTCCGGGACATCCGGGCCAGCGAGCAGCGCGGCATCGCGATCATCCACCAGGAACTGGCGCTGGTGCCCTACCTGTCCATCGCCGAGAACATCTTCCTCGGCAACGAGCACGCCACCCGGGGCGTGATCAATTGGCACCGGACGCTGACCCACGCCGCCGACCTGCTCCGGCAGGTCGGACTCGACGAGCGCCCGCACACCAGGGTCGCCGATCTCGGGGTGGGCAAACAGCAGTTGGTCGAGATCGCCAAGGCACTCGCCAAGAAGGTCAAGCTTCTCATCCTGGACGAGCCGACGGCCGCCCTCAACGACGAGGACAGCCGCAAGCTGCTCGACCTCATCCTCGAACTCAAGGCCCGGGGCATCTCCTGCATCCTCATCTCGCACAAGTTGAACGAGATCGCCCGGGTCGCCGACGCCGTCACCATCCTGCGCGACGGGCGGACCATCGAGACCCTCGCCATCGGCCCCGCGGGCATCTCCGAGGAGCGGATCATCCGCGGCATGGTGGGCCGCGACCTGGAGCACCGCTACCCCGAGCGCACCCCTGAGATCGGCGAGGTCGCCTTCGAGATCGAGGACTGGAGCGTCCGGCATCCGATCGACCACCGGCGCAAGGTGGTCGACGGGGTATCGCTGAACGTCCGGCGAGGCGAGATCGTCGGCATCGCGGGTCTCATGGGCGCCGGCCGCACCGAACTGGCCATGAGCGTCTTCGGCCGCTCCTACGGGAGCTGGACCGGCGGCCGGGTGCGGCTGGACGGCCGCGAGATCCGTACCCGGACGGTGCCGGAGGCGATCGGACACGGCATCGCGTACGTGACCGAGGACCGCAAGCAGCTCGGCCTCGACCTCAACGCCGGCATCAGCCGCAACATCTCGCTGAGCGCCCTCGGCAAGGTCGCCCGGCGCGGCTGGGTCGACCGGCACGAGGAGGCCCGGATCGCCGAATCGTTCCGGCGGACCATGAACATCAAGGCCCCCTCGGTGTTCGCGGAGACCGGCAAGCTCAGCGGCGGCAACCAGCAGAAGGTGGTCCTCAGCAAATGGATCTTCGCCGAGCCGGAGGTGCTGATCCTCGACGAGCCCACCCGGGGCATCGACATCGGCGCCAAGGCGGAGATCTACACCGTCGTCGCCCAGCTCGCCGCCCAGGGCAAGGCAGTGCTCGTCATCTCCTCGGAACTCCCCGAACTCCTGGGCCTGTGCGACCGGATCTACACCATGGCCGCGGGCCGGATCACCGGTGAGGTCAGCCGTACGGAAGCCACCCAGGAGTCCCTCATGCGACTCATGACCATGAGTTCGGCATCCCCCGACAAGCAGGTGTGAGGCATGGCACAGACCAAGACCACCCCGGACTCCACGCCCGGCACGCCGGAGACCGGCCGACGGCCTTCGGCCGGTGCCGTACTGGCCGGCGCACTGCGCGGCAACCTGCGCCAGTACGGGATGCTGCTGGCGCTGGCGCTGATCGTCCTGCTGTTCCAGTTCTGGACGGGCGGCATCCTGCTCCAGCCGCTCAACATCACCAATCTGATCCAGCAGAACGGTTACATCCTCATCCTGGCCATCGGCATGATGATCGTCATCATCGCCGGGCACATCGACCTGTCGGTCGGATCGCTCGCCGCCTTCGTCGGGGCGGCCGCGGCGGTGATGATGGTCGCGCACAGGACTCCCTGGCCCGTGGCGCTGGCGGCCGCCCTGCTGATCGGTGCTCTCGCCGGAGCCTGGCAGGGATTCTGGATCGCCTACCTCAGGATCCCGTCGTTCATCGTCACGCTGGCCGGCATGCTGCTGTTCCGCGGGGGGACCCAGATCCTCTTGCAGGGCCAGTCGGTCGCGCCGTTCCCCAAGGGCTTCCAGAACATCAGCAGCGGCTTCCTCCCCGCGGTCGGCCCCCACACCGACTACCACAACCTCACCCTCCTGCTGGGCCTCGCGGTGCTGGCCGTCGCGATCCTGCAGGAGGTGCGCGAGCGGCGGCGGGCCGCCTCGTACGGGCTGCGGCCGCTCCCGGCCGGGCTGTTCCTGGTGAAGCTCGGCGCGATCACCGCGGCCGTGGTGGCCTTCACCCTGCTACTGGCCAGCTACCACGGCGTGCCGATCGTCCTGCTGCTTCTCGGCGTCCTGCTGGCCGTCTTCGGATACGTGATGCGCAACTCGATCCTCGGCCGCCACACCTACGCCATCGGCGGCAACGAGGCGGCGGCGAGGCTGTCCGGAGTGAAGAGCAAGCGGGTCGTCTTCCTGGCCTTCGTGAACATGGGCGTCCTCGCGGCCCTGGCCGGGATGGTGTTCGCCGCTCGGCTCAACGCCGGTACGCCGCAGGCCGGCATCAACTTCGAGTTGGAGGCGATCGCCGCCGCCTTCATCGGCGGCGCCTCCGCGAGCGGCGGTGTGGGTACCGTCCTCGGTGCGCTCACCGGCGGTCTGGTGCTCGGCGTGCTGAACAACGGCATGTCGCTGGTCGGCGTGGGCACCGACTACCAGCAGGTGATCAAGGGCCTGGTCCTGCTGGCGGCCGTCGGCTTCGACGTCTACAACAAGCGCAAGGGCGGAGCCTGACGCCCTGCCGTTGGCCGCGCGGGCTTCACGGGGGGCGTGGAATTCTCATGAGTAGCGCCTCGGTTCGCCGGGGCGTTCGAAGTAGAAGCCCCGCGGCCCTTCAGGTTCCGGGGAACCGTCACACAGGCTGGACCGGCCCCCGCCTTCCACCAGAGCGCTGCCGTCAAGGACGGGTTTGCCGTCGAAGCGCCGCCCGACAGAGCCGAACAGGTGCGTACCGCGGCCGAGCCGCATCAGCCCCGCGACCACGTGCCACGGCGGGACGGGCAGTCCGCCCGACACCAGGGGAACGAGTAGGAACAGGTTCCTCTTCTCCCGTGCGCTCGGGCCGGTCCACAGCGCGACGATCACTGCCGCGTCCTCCGGCTCGGGAACACAGCCGCGGACGTAGTACGGCTTGGCAATGGGAGTGTCCGTGTAGTGCCAGAGGGCTGCGGAGACAGCACGCTGTGCGCGGGCGAGGCAGCCCTCGGAGCAGGTCAGTTGACCCATGACGGACATTTCTGCATCCCTCGGCAATAGGCCGTGATGACTCCGACCTTCCCCTTCGCCCCGGGTGCTTCGTACCTGCCGTCGTCTGTGGTCTTGGCGTAGCGGACCTTGACCACGAGGTCGACCTGGCGGCCGTTGTTGATGGCCGATCCCCAGTACTCGAGGTTGCGCTGCTGGTCGGACAGCTTGTCGGGCTTGCCATTGAGGGCGGCGTTGACGAGCCTGCAGCTCGTGATGCCGTGCGGCCGGGAGAAGTGCTGCCACCCGAGCTCGGGGTTCCCCGTCCGCGTGGGGATTCGACGGCTGTCCCAATCCTTCTGCACGCACTTCTCCGTCGTGTCCCAGGACTCGAGCGGGGCGCCGGCCGGGGCGGCTCCCAGCAGCGCTGCGACAGCCACCAGCACGGCCGCCCTCTGTAAAGGAGCAGTGATCATCCACCAAGGATCCCGGCCTCCTCGCCGATGCGTACATGGGCCGCAAGTACATTCACCCGAATGCTTCGACGCGGCGTGCTGGTTCCCGCATTCGGTTGTCCACCCGAGATGGGCGCGGCCGAGCACGACCCGATACCCCCGCCCGCGAAACCCAGGGGTTCGGGGTCATCGATTCAGGGCCGTCCGGTGCCCGTGCGGCCCCGGCGAGCGCGCCGGGGCAACACCGGCGGGAACCGCGTCCCGGTCATCGACCAGAGGCGAGGTCTCAGTTGGCTTGTTGCCATCGCGGTAGGCGGCAACGGCAGTGGGGAGGGTCGGGTAGATCCGGTCCGGCCCCACAGCTGGTGTGAGCCCGTAGGCATCGAGGGGCTTGCGGAGGTCGTGTTTGACGCGGGCCAGGGCGAAGACGATGCTCCGCTCCGCGAGTTCGGTGGGCAGGGCTTCCACGGCGTCCAGGGCGGTGATGTCGACCTCGACACCCAGGTGCCCGGGCCGCAAGGACGCCGTCATCGACACCCTCGGCTACGGCGAACTGCTCGGCCGGCCCCGGATGTTCCGCCCCGACACCCGACGCCTGGGCGCCACCGCCACCCACGACGTGATCGCCCTCGAGTTCGACGCCGCCGTATGGGAGCTGTGCAACGAGGACTCGGCCGTCGGCCGGTCCGTCTCCACCGCCGTCGCGGCCTGTGCGGGTCGATACGCCACGCATACCGTCCTCCCTGCACACGAGGGAAGCGAAATGGCAATCACTTGGATCATCCCCCCACACGGCCAGGCCCTCCAGCGGACCCCGAGCCCGCCTGCGGACGGACCGGATGAGGCAGGCAGCCAGGGCGCGTACCCAATGGCTGCTCGGCCTCCGGAAGTCCCGGTCCGCCCGAATGCCGTCAGCGACCGGCGTACGGCAGCAGGGCCATCTCGCGCGCGTTCTTGACGGCGGTGGCGAGGGCCCGCTGCTGCTGGGCCGTCACTCGGGTCACGCGCCGGCTGCGGATCTTCCCGCGGTCGGAGATGAACTTCCGGAGCAGGTCGGTGTCCTTGTAGTCGATGTAGGTGATCCCGGCCGCGTCGAGCGGGTTGGGCCGGGACTTCACGGGCTTGCGGAGGACGGGGCGTCGGGACATGGCGAGTTCTCCTTGCATGAATGATTCCGTCGGGGCCTCGCCGGCCCGCGAGCGGGTTGTACGGGGTCTCAGGCGGCGTCGAGGAGGGAGTCGAACGCTGCGGGCAGGTGCTTCCAGGCGTCGCGGCCCGCGTTGTACTCCCCGTCCGTCAGCAGGCAGGAGTCGAGGAGCCGCTCCAACCCGTCCCGGTCGAGCCCGGGAGAGGTGAAGACGAGGTGCTGGCAGCAGTCGCCGTGGTCCGGGTGCCAGTCGAGGGCGGCCGCGGCTCGGCGCATGGGCGGGACCATCTCCCAGGCCGCGTCGGGCAGCGACGCCAGCCACGGCCCGGCGCTCTCGACACACAGGGCTCCGCCCGCCGCGTCCCAGGCCAGCAACGTGTCGGGCCGGTCGGCGAGCCAGAACCGGCCGCGACTGCGGGCGGCGGCACAGCACAAGTCCTCCAGCGCCTGGTAGAGGCGTTCGGGATGGAACGGCCGGCGGCGGTGCCAGACCAGCGTGGTCACGCCCGCCTCGTCCGCCTCCTGTGGCAGGAGCGCGCAGGCGGGATGCTGTGCGGCCGCGGCCGCCTCGACGTCGAAGCCGGCGAATGCCACCTGCGCGAGCTCACCCGAACCGGCGGGTACGCGAAGGGCGGTGGGGTGCAGCTGCGCGAGCAGTGCGCGGTCCTCGTCGTCGGCCTCGTCGCTGTCGACGACGGCGAGCACGGGCGCGTACTCCAGCTGACGGGCCCAGGTGTCGCCGACGGTCCGCTGGTCGGTGGGCGCCGCGGCAAGGCCCGCTTCGGCCAGATCGTCGCCGTTGGCGAGGTACGGCAGGACGAGCGCGGGATCCACGGCGGTGATCACGTTCGTCAGGACCAACTCGTCGCCGGCATGGGCTGCCACCACCTCCGCCATGGCCTTCGGCTCGACCGAGTCCCACAGCTCGACCACGGCGAGCCGGGTCAGGCCGCTGCCGGCCAGCCGCTCCAGTTCCGGGACGAGGTCCTCGCGCAGTGCGCAGCACGCGCAGTCGTTGACCAGCGGCGCCTCACCGTGCGACAGGTCGCCGGAGGCGTCTCGGATGAGGCGGCGGACGGCGCCGTCGACGGCCCCGGTGAGGTCGTGATGCAGCGCCACACTGCCCGGTACGGAGCGCAGGAGGTCGTCGACCACCTGTCTGCGGGCGTCGGCGTGGATCCCGGCGACGATCACGACCGGAAGCTTGCGCCCTTCCTCCATCACCGCGCTCCGTAGCGGCGCTGGAACTTCTCGACGCGGCCGGCGGTGTCGAGAACGCGAGCGGTGCCCGTGTAGAAGGGGTGGCTGGCGGAGGAGATCTCCACGTCGACGACCGGGTAGGTGTTGCCGTCCTCCCAGTCGACGGTCTTGTCGCTGGTCATCGTGGAGCGGGTGAGGAACGCGGTGCCGGAGGCCGAGTCGCGGAAGACGACGGGCCCGTAGGCGGGGTGGATTCCGGGCTTCATGGCAGGAACCTTTCGAGGATCGGGCTGTTTGCGGGGGTCAGCGCTCTTCGCGGAAGTCGACGTGTCGACGCAGGACGGGGTCGTACTTGCGCAGCACCAGCCGGTCGGGGTCGTTGCGCCGGTTCTTGCGCGTGACGTAGGTGAAGCCGGTGCCCCCCGTGGAGCGGAGCTTGATGATCGGGCGGATCTCGTTGCGTGCCATGCCGCTACTATATGACACTGGTTTTCATTACCAACACCGTCCCCACCCGAGAAAGGGCACCGCCCCACATGTCCGCTCACTGCCAACTGACCGGCGCGAAGCCGGGATTCGGCAACTCCATCTCCCACTCGCACCGGCGCACCTCGCGCCGCTTCGACCCGAACATCCAGCACAAGCGGTACTGGCTGCCCAGCGAGGGACGCCACGTACGCCTGACCCTGAGCACCAGGGCGATCAAGACGGTGGACGCGATCGGCATCGAGGCCGCCGTGGCCCGGATCCGGGCCCGAGGAGGGAAGGTCTGATGGCGAAGAAGAGCAAGATCGCGCAGAACGAGAAGCGCAAGGAGACCGTCGAGCGCTACGCCACCAGGCGGGCCGAGCTCAAGGAGATCATCCGCCGCCCGTCCTCCACCACTGCCGAACGAGAAGCCGCCCTCACGGAACTGCGCCGGCAGCCGCGCAACGCCAGCGCCACCCGAGTCCGCAACCGCGACAGCGTGGACGGCCGCCCCCGCGGCTACCTGCGCAAGTTCGGACTCTCCCGAGTGCGGGCCAGGCAGCAGGCGCACGCGGGATTCCTACCCGGGGTGACCAAGTCATCCTGGTAAGGCCCCCCAACAGCACGCCCAACCGGTGGGAAGATCCGGACACACAGCCGTAACCACCTAATAAGAATGGTTACCATTAAAAGTCAAGGTACGTCCGTCCGTGTGCGGCACCTCTCAGGGCAGGCAAGCGGGGCCTGAAGGGGGGCCGCACGCGGACGCTCGAAAGGCCGAGCGGCCGGGGCGGCTGTCTCCGCGGCGACAACGGGCGGCCCGACGGTGATCCTGCGCCAGGACCTGCTCGCTCTACGGCGGGACAGGAAGGACGTCCACGTTCTCCTCGCCCTCCCCCGGAGGCGGGCACCTTGCCTTTCCTGTTGCAGCTTTGGCGCAGCAGGATCGGGGCGGACAGCCTGGAAGACCACGATGACTGCGCCTCGGTCGTCGCCGCCGTCGACCCAGAGGTCTTCTTGACTGTCGGCAGGTTCGGATATTCGGGTGTGCGGAATAGGGCTGTAATCCAGCTCTGCTGCGGTTCACACCCCGTTGGCTGGGTGGCTTTGTGCTGCCTCGGTGACCGAGTCGATCGCGGCCGACTTGGCCGTCGCACCTCGCGGTAGCCTCTCACCATGAGCCATGAGCCATGAGCCATGAGCCATGGGGAGGGTGAGGGCGCGCTGGTTCTGGCGGCGCAGGAGATGCTCGCCGGAGGGCAGAGCGACGAGGAGGTCTTCGCCGACCTTGCCGCGAGAACCGGCAAGTGGGGCGTCTGTGTGTCGGCCGTGTGCTTGGCCTTGGGTGTGCCCAAGACTGACGCCGAAGCCCGGCTCCGCCAGGTCGAGCCACTTTTCGCAGACTTCGCGGTGGGTGAGGAGGAGGACCTCGCCTTCGTTCTCAGGTTCGGGCACGTCTTCATCGTGGACCGCGTGCTTGACGAGAACGAGGAGCACATCCGCGACCTGCTGGGAACAGCCGCCGGCGCCCGCGGAGGCTATCCCGGAAGTCTGCTCGCATGCTTTCGCACCGGGGAGCTCACGAAGGTCTTCCTCTACTTCACCAAAACCCAGTTCCGGGACGAGCGGGGCTCACCGCCCGACTTCTGGGCCGCGATGACCGCGGCAGGCGAACTCCTTGTGAGCCAGGACAGCCCGGACCACGAAGAGGTGACTGCGGGGCTGGCACGATGCCGCGCTCAGGCTGCAGCCATCGGTGCGAAGTAGCCATACGGCTGCGAGCAGGCCACGCCAAACCCTGTAGCGACGGCCGCGTTCTCTCCCTACTGTCGCCGCATGGCCACCGAGGACGAGAACCCAAGTCAGCCCGACATCAGCGCGATGCTCAAAGGCCAGACCAGTACCTGCAAGGCAGCACGCGACGCCATCGCCGCCGGCGGCGAGGTCGTGCTCTTCGACGGACGGCCGCCTCACTGGATGGTCTTCGGCATCGCTGCGACAAGGCTCAGATGGTCGTTGAAGATCGGCCTGACGACCCTCGGCCTTGACGAGACCGTTGAGATCCTCCGCGCTCGGCACCGCGACGAGCTACTGCGTACCGGCAACATCGTCGCAGTAGACAGATCTTGGTTCTTCACCCTGTACTTCGATGCCACCGGGACCGAGCTCCTGGCGTGCAGCGGTGTCAAGAACGAGCGTCCCCCGCGCAGGGACGCTCAGAAGCTCCAGCTGTAGAGGCCGCAACCCGTGCTCACCGCAGATTCCGCGAGGCGAGACCTCTCTCCCCATTACCTTCTTGGTGGCCCCGCAATGGGGTGCCCGGCCTCCTGGGGAGGACCTTCAGGCGCGCTCCGCGGGCGGCATGGCTGAGGTGCACACCCGCTGGACCGGAAGTGTGGTTGTGGGCACCATGTGCCCCTGATCTGGGCCTTCCTATGGTGTGGCGACACGGAAACGTCCCCGTCCCCCTCCGGAAGTGGTATCCATGGCCGCCTCTGCCACACCGTCAGCCCGCCCCGGGAACATCAGAAGAGTCGTCGCCGCCAGTCTCATCGGGACCACCGTCGAGTGGTACGACAACTCATCCGGTAGAGGCTGAACGTTGAACGCGCCCCAACCCCAAGGCTGATTCCTACTGCGGACTGCCTCTCGTGCCCGGAGGCGCGTGGGTGTAGGCGATGGCGCCGGATCAGGCCGGTTGTCGGCGCCCGCGCCTTGCCCCCGTCCGACCACCAAGTCAGCGGGTCTGGGTGATGGTGAGGCAGCAAGCGGGCGGTGTTGCCTGCCGACAGCATGGTCCCGATGCCACCCGAGCCCTGGCTTGGTTCGAAAGGGAGGATCGAACGAATGGCTGCTCGCTGAGTCGCGACTGCTCCGGTCCCCATCGCCGAGTGCCGCAGCAGGCGCGTCATACAGACGAGGGCCTCCCGGCAACCCATTTCAACTCGCCACTCCAGCCCAGAACCGTGCTTCGAGGTCGGAGAAGAACCGCCGAATGAACGACAGGTCTTCCCTGGCATCACATATTTCCATGCCTCCGAAGCGGAAAACCTCGTACCCCTTGAGTCTGAGGGCTCGGTCCTCGGCGGCCATCTCCGAGTAGAGGTCGGCGGCCACCTCCCACTGCCCGGATCCCGGAGGCCTCTCTCTGGCGTAGTGGTGTTTGCCGTCAACCTCGATCACGATCCGGACACCACCAGGGAGGAGCAGCAGAAAGTCCATGCGCTCGCGGCCGAGCCGGCGGGGTTTGTTCAGCGCCTTCCGCTGCCGCTCGGTGAGTGGGTCGAAGTGAAGGTAGACCTGCGGCAGCAGGGCGGGCTCCTGCATGGCGTTGGCCCCGGCGTAGCGGCTACCGAACGCGTGAAACAGGTACCGCTCGGCGTCCGAGCCCAGCGATGCCTTCAGTCGCTCAAAAAGCGACAGAGCTACGGTCCGGTCGTCCGCACCGTCCATGCCGTTCCGCTCGCGCCACCAGTGGACGAGCTCGCCCCAGGTCAGGCCGGCGTCAGTGAGGGGCCGGTCGTAAACGAGGCAGGCGTCGGCGTCTTCAACGATCTCGATCGCGCCATCGATGACCTGACTCATCACGATCTCTGGCTTGAAGCCCGTGGACGCGAAGATGATGTTTCTGGGCTGCCCGTCCACCCCTCGAAAGCCCCCCATGACTTCATGGGCGTCCAGTTCGTCCAAGGCCGCCCAGACGGGTGCGAAGAGCGTGCTGAGGTAGCCGCGACGAGCTGCCCAACCGCCTCCTCCGCTCATGCCCTGGCCACTCCAGTAGCCCTGGAACCCTCGGAAGTCGCGGAAGGGTGGATCGAAAGGAATGCCGAGTCGGCGAAGCATGGCCTTGAGACACCTGATCGCCGCTGCGATCTCCTCGTCATCCAACTGCTGCTCGCTATCGGTACCGCAGTGCTCCAGCTCAGAGTGCACGAGAGACGAGAGGCCCTCGGCCGCATCACGATCTGGAGTGCCTTCGAGCGGAGCCTTCCGCAGACGCTCCATGAGTTCAAGTTCGAACTTCTGGGCGGTCAGGGGCGTCCCCCAACCGCCGACACCGGTGGTGACGGTACGGAAGAAGTCGCTCGCCTTCATGGCGCCAGGCTACTGACACGCGCTGACAGCACAGGCCCACAGCGACTACCTACGGCACGGATGAGCCTGTGATAAGCCCTGCGGCTCCCCACCGGACACGCGATCTGATCGACGTGAGGGCCCTGAGCGAATGGTCTCTCCTTCCTCTTCTTCGTCATGCACAGGCCGGTGTCCTTCGGATCTGGTGGACAGCAGCGCTGGACATGAGGTCCCTTCGTCGGTCGGATGGCGAGCAGACTATGAAGGCGTCGCCTCGCGTTTTCGCCACGCGCACTGCCCTTTCACCCACCGCGGTGCCGCTCATCGCCTACGCTTAACTGGCATGTAGATCGTCTTGGGGGGCACATGGAGTCTCGCGTCATCGTCGAGGGGACTGATCCGGCGGTCGTCGCCTCGCACCTCCACTCGCTTTCGACGTGGCTAGGCCACGAGGACGAGTTGCGCGGCCGGATTCGTCTGGTGGAGGGACGGATCGATGCCGAGGAGCTGGGTGGCCTCCCGGAGGCTCTGGTGGTGGCCCTCTCTGCGGGCGGGGCGGCCACAGTCCTGGCCCAAGCCTTGGTTGAATGGGTCAGGCAACGCACCATCGACGTGACCGTCAAGGTCGTCAGAGCGAACGGCGAGAGCCTGGAGGTCCAGCTCAGCCGTGTCAAGGCGGCGGACGAGACTGTCGCCGAGCTTCGCTGTTTCATCACTCAGGAGCAGCCGAGCGCGCTTCCCGATGCGTCTTCCTGACGGTGAGCGCTCCCGGGTCGTCCTGATTGGCACGGCGAACTACCGGGTCGACCCCGAGCTTCCCGACATCCCCTCGGTACTGAACAACCTCGCCGACTTGGCAGATGCCTTCGTCTTGCCGTTGCATGGCTGGTCCACCTCGCAGACTTGCGAGGTCATTCAGGACCCGCATACTCAGGCGGAGTTGGCAGCCAGGCTCCACGAACTCGCCTCGCATGCGGAGGACCTGCTGCTGATCTATTTCGCGGGCCACGGCCTGCTGGACGCCAGCGGGGAGCTGTTCCTCGGCTTGGCAGGGACCAGGCGCGGCAACCTCCTGCGGTATTCGGCGATGCCCTTCGACGGGATCAGGGAGATCGTCAGGAGCAGCCCCGCACGCAACCGGGTCGTCATCCTCGACTGCTGCTTCTCGGGGCGTGCCGTCGACACCATGGGGGACGCCGACACGCTCGCGCTGGACCAGATCGAGATAGGCGGGACCTTCACACTCACCGCCACCTCCGCAGGCCGGACCGCGCGCGCTCCTCTGGGCGAGCGCAACACCGCCTTCACAGCAGAATTGGTGCGGCTACTCAAGGAAGGCCACGACCAGGCACCGCTGGATCTCACGCTCAGCCGGATCCACCAGATCCTCTATCAGCGCCTCCGGAGCAAGGGACTACCCAAGCCACACGCCAAAGGCACCGACACAGTCGCCGACCTGGTCATCGCCCGCAACCACAGCTATCGCCCCCCGACCACGAGCCAGCGCTGGATGCGGGCTGGGGAGCAAGGACAGGGGGCGGTAAGGCTACTGCTGGATGACGAGGAACTACTTGGGCACAGCGGCGATCCCGCCGCGGCGGCCCGCCGGTACGGGGAAATCGCAAGCCTGTTGACCCGGTTGTACGGAGCAGACTTCGACGACGCGAGGGCTGCGGAGGTGAGCCGACTGGTGTGGGCGGAGTTCGCCGCAGCGAAGGCCGCCTCCGCTCCGACACCAACTCCACCACACCGCTCCGGGGGACGTGTGGTCGGCATCGACCTGGGCACCACTAACTCCGTCGTCAGCGTTCTCGAAGCCGGCGAGCCCACCGTCATCACCAACGCCGAGGGTGCCAGGACCACGCCGTCCGTCGTCGCCTTCGCCAAGAACGGCGAGGTCCTCGTCGGCGAGGTGGCCAAGCGCCAGGCGGTCACGAACGTCGACCGCACCATCCGTTCCGTCAAGCGCCACATGGGCACTGACTGGAAGATCAACCTGGATGGCAAGGACTTCAACCCGCAGCAGATGAGCGCCTTCATCCTGCAGAAGCTGAAGCGCGACGCCGAGGCGTACCTGGGCGAGAAGGTCACGGACGCGGTCATCACCGTCCCGGCCTACTTCAACGACTCCGAGCGTCAGGCGACGAAGGAGGCCGGCGAGATCACCGGTCTGAACGTCCTGCGGGTCATTAGCGGACCGGCCGCCGCCGGCCTCGCCTGTGGCCTGGACGACGAGGACGAGGACGAGCAGACCATTCTCGTCTTCGACCTCGGCGGCGGCACCTTCGACGTGTCCCTCCTCGAGATCGGTGACGGTGTCACCGAGGTGATGGCCACCAACGGTGACAACCACCTCGGTGGTGACGACTGGGACCAGCGCGTCGTCGACTACCTGGTCAAGCAGTTCCAGAACGGCCACGGCGTCGACCTGTCCAAGGACAAGATGGCCCTGCAGCGTCTGCGCGAGGCCGCCGAGAAGGCGAAGATCGAGCTGTCCTCCTCCAC